>NZ_JAIWOI010000366.1 GCF_020217005.1 Rheinheimera sp.
GGTTTGGAGAAGCTATATCAGTTCTGTGAAACAGCCCGTGAGCTTCTGGACAGTTACAATATAGGCAGGGTGATAGCCCGTCCTTTTCTGGGGACTGAAGCAACAAATTATGCCCGTACTGGTAACAGAAAAGATTATTCAGTTTTACCTCCTGCTCCGACTGTGCTGGATACCCTGAGTCAGTCAGGTGGCATAGTCATTAGCATTGGTAAAATTGCTGATATTTATGCGCATCAGGGCATCAGCAAAGAAGTCAAAGCTACAGGTCTAGCAGCTTTAGTGGATAAGACACTAGCCGAAATGGCAATAGCGCCAGAGCGCAGTATAGTGTTCACTAATCTGGTCGACTTTGATCAAAACTATGGTCACAGGCGTGACCCTATAGGTTATGGTGAAGCGCTGGAATACTTTGATACCAGACTACCGGAGATTATGGCTGCCCTGGATGACGATGCTGTTTTACTGTTAACAGCGGACCATGGTTGTGACCCTACCTGGCCAGGCACTGAACATACCCGTGAATATGTGCCTGTGCTGTTTTATGGCAAAAATCGTACAGCCAAAGATTTAGGCGAAAGAGCAAGTTTCGCTGATATGGGCCAGACTCTGGCCGACTATTTTGATTTAGCGGCCATGCCTTATGGCCAGTCCTTTTTAGCTTCATAATTTAGAGTAACTCATGGCAACTCCTCATATTAATGCGCCAGAAGGCGCTTTTGCAGACACCGTATTAATGCCTGGCGATCCGCTGCGCGCTAAGCATATTGCTGACACCTTTTTACAGGACGTTGTCTGTGTTAACACAGTACGTAATATGTTTGGTTACACTGGTACTTATCAGGGCAAAAAGGTCAGCGTATTAGGCTCTGGTATGGGCATCCCTTCTATGTCTATTTATGCCACTGAATTGGTGAAGTTTTATGGTGTAAAAAACATTATCCGTATTGGTTCCTGTGGTGGTTTGCCGCTAGATGTCAAAGTTCGTGATGTTGTGATCGCTATGGGCGCCAGCACCGACTCTAATGTCAATCGCAACCGTCTGGGCGGCAATCTGGATTTTGCGGCTTTGGCTGATTTCGGTTTACTGGAGCGTGCAGTAGCTGCCGGTCGTGCAAAAAACATTGATGTCAAAGTGGGAAACTTATTTACTTCAGATTTGTTCTACAACCCGGATCCAACCTTATTTGATCGCCTGGAAAAATACGGTGTATTGGGTGTTGAAATGGAAGCCGCTGGTTTATACGGCGTAGCCGCAGAGTTTGGCATTAAAGCGCTCGCTATTATGACGGTCAGCGACCATATTCGTACCGGCGAAGCTTTAAGTGCTGATTTACGTCAGACCTCTTTTAACGAGATGGTTGAAATCGCATTAGCCCTGGTTTAAGGAACAGTTATGTCACTAACCAGCAACAAAATGTTCTACGTGTCATGGGAAGCTTTTCACAGAGCGACCAAAGAGTTAGCGAAAGGCTTATTAAACCGCAATTTTGACAGCATAGTTGCAGTCAGTCGCGGTGGTTTAGTGCCTGCCGCAATTCTGGCGCGCGAATTAAATATTCGAGTGGTAGACAGTATTTGTGTCTCCAGCTACGACCATGATCAACAACGTGAATTAAAAGTGCTGAAAGACGCCGCTTTAGCGGACAGCCCACGTTTGCTGATAGTGGATGATTTAGTGGACACGGGTGAAACAGCAAAAGCTTTACGTGAACATTTTCCAACCGCTTGTTTTGTCACCGTTTACGCCAAACCTCAGGGCAAACCTTTAGTGGATCATTATGTGACTGATATAGAGCAGGACACCTGGATTCAACTACCATGGGATATGGAGCTGGCTTATAGCACTCCACTGGCTGAGCAGAAGTAATCCAATTGAGGGCAGAGTAGAGTGAAAATATCTTTATTCTGCCCTCAATTTGTCGTTTCAGTGTATCACTTAGTAAGCTTCAACTTTACCCACACCAGACGATGATCAGAGCTTGCAGCACGATCTGCGACCAGTTCATAAAATGGCTGTCCTTTTGCTGGCCAAAATACACCGCTGGATATCACTTTAAAGCCTTGTTTGGACGGTAAGACATAATCAGCTCTCATCCGCCATCCTGCTGTATGAGTTGCAGCATAAGGACTGTCAGGGCTATGAGCTTTAGCGCCGCTACTTTGTGGCGTAAAACTGCTATTAACCCGCGGATGCATCAGTAAGTTACCAATCCCTTCTTTATACGCATTGCCTTCCACAGGTGAAGAGTTTAAGTCTCCAAGGATCACAAAGCTTTTGTCTTCTGCCAAACCACCTTTTTGACCTTTGTCATCATAGATGTAACTGGCTTTGTCCGGGCTTAGATAATCAGTCCAAAACCGCACTTCATCATGGTTGCGTTTACCGTTTCTGTCTTCCTCACCATCAAAGACTGGTGGAGTAGGGTGACTTATCAGTACATGGACTGGTTTCTTATTGATCAACACCGGCACATCCCAATGGGCTTTAGACGACAGAGGGAGTAACTGCCAGGCTTCAGGACTGTACCAGGGGGAACCGTCTGCTTTAGTAGTTTGCAAAGCACCTGGCATATCTTTCCATTTAAAATGCTGAAAGGTTCTGACTTTGTTGGTATTAATGGGGTATTTAGACAATAACATCATGCCGTACTGACCTGGATACTGACCAAAGCCCCAGGCGTCGGACCCTTTATTCGTTAACTGGCCATCGTTGTCTAAATCAAAACCGCTGGGTTGCCCTGTGTTTACTGTGCCGTAATAGAAGTACGGGTAATCAATGGTTTTGCCATCAGCATTTTGCGCTTTGTTTAAAAAATTACGGATAAATAACTGTACCCCGGCTTTAGGGTCTTCGATGTAATCAAATTCGTTTAGCAGCAAAATATCAGGTTGAGTTTGTTGCACTATAGCGGCGATGTTTTTGATTTGTGGATGTTTACCTTCCGCAAGCAGGGAGCTCAATACCTGCGGTCCACCTTGTGCTCCTCTTTCCAGATAATTCTCGGACTCCATACTGACATTAAAAGTGGCGATGGTCAGTGTTTGATCTTTTGCCATAGCTAACCCACTGAATGAGAAAAAAGATGTGACTAAAATAGATGAAAAAATATGATTCATATGTTGTTAACCGATTCATTGGTTCCGCAAGCATATCCTGAATCAGCGCTAAAACCCAGTTTACGCGCTGATTTTGCTTTCAGATAAGTTATTCAGTGCTCAATAGAAAATGCTGGTGATTAAGCGCAGCAAATGTACGATTTTTAAAGCTCATATGTTACACTTGCGTGACAAATCAGACCTGACAACCAAAGTTGATGTTAGTTCAACGGTGAACTGGTTTGATGTAAGAAAAACGTAATAAAAGTTAGTTATAGTTGTCGCCCAATTTGGAAGCAGGAAGTTTTCAGCTTGGCTGAAACATAAAATTTACAACTACCAGGTGAAAAACGATATGAAAATTAAACATATTGCCTTAGCAGTGGCGTTAGCCATGGGCTCAGGTGCTGTACTTGCTGACACGTCTTCTGCGATTCGCGGAAAAATTACCACACCTGAAGGCACTGCTGCTGCAGGTACCAAAATCATCATTACTCACGTTCCCTCAGGTACTACCCGTCAGGTCGTTACTAATGAATCCGGTAGTTTTGTTGCGTCAGGCTTGCGTGTAGGCGGTCCATATACTGTTGTAGTGGACTCAGATACATATGCGGATGAAACCTTAAATAATATTTTTCTGCAGTTAGGTGAGAATTATCAGATCAACGAAGCTCTGAAATCAGAATCTGTAGAGCGTATCGCAGTTACCGGAGCGGTAATAGCTGCAACAAACACAGGTAGCAGCAGTTATTTTGGCGCTGACCAAATCGCGAAGGCTCCTAGTTTCAACCGCGATATAAAAGATATAGTCCGTAACAATCCATTGGCTGTAGTGGACGGCAATAATGGCGCTATGAGCGTAGCGGGTTCGAACCCTAAATTTAACAGCATCAGCGTTGACGGCATCGAGCAAAACGATGCTTTTGGCTTGAACGTAAATGGTTATCCAACCACCCGTTCGCCAATTTCTTTGGACGCTATTGATCAAATTACCATTGATACTTCTCCTTTCCACGCTAAAGACAGCGGTTTTCAGGGCGCAAAGGTCAATGCTGTAACTAAGTCTGGAACAAATGAAACTTTTGGTAGTGTGTTCTATGAAACTCAGAATGATGGTATGGCTGGCACTCCAAAAGATTCTGGTGTTGAAAAACCTCTGAAATTTGATGAAACCACTTATGGTGCTACTTTGGGTGGTGCTTTTGTTGAAGATAAACTGTTTTATTTCATCTCTTACGATTATTACGAAGCAGATACTCCACTTGAATGGGGTCCTGCTGGTAGCGGTGCGTCTAACGAAACTACCGCCACTCTAGCTGATTATCAAGAAATTCAGCGCATCGCACGTGATGTTTATAACATAGATGCCGGTACATGGGATGCGTCTCCTGTGACCGATGACGAGAAGTTATTACTAAAGTTAGATTGGAACATGAACGACCAGCATCGTGCTGCGTTCACTTACCAATTCACTAAAGGTAACCGTACCTCTAACATGACTAGCGGTAGTGGTGAGCTACGTTTATCTTCTCACTGGTACAACCGTGTTGAGGAGTTAAATAACTATGCACTTAAATTGTATTCAGACTGGACCCCTGAGTTTTCAACTCAATTCAGTGTGGCGTACATGGATAACCCGACTACGCAAAAATCATTTGGCGAGTATGGCGATGTGACAATCGACCGTGCAAGCGCTTTAGGTGATATTGCAATGGGATCTGATTTAAACCGTCATTCAAATGAACTGGATAAGAGTACTTTGATATTGGCTATGGATGCTGACTATCTGTATGAAGATCATAGTATCGCTTTCGGTTATCAGTTTAAAAAATTAGATATCTACAACCTATTTTTACGTAACACCAAAGGCGTTTACGTATTTAGTAGCATCGCAGATTTTGAAAATCGTAAAGCAAATCGCATCGAATATACCAATGCAACTAGTTTAAATCCAGTTGATGCCGCTGCGGCTTTTGGACGCAATGAACATGCTTTGTATGTGCATGATGAATGGGCTGTTCGCGACGATTTAACTTTAGATATGGGTGTGCGTTATGAGCGATTAGGCTCCGATGATACTCCAAAAGAAAACCCAGCCAGTTTGTTGCGCACAGGCTATAACAATACCGAAAATCTGGATGGTATTGATATTATTCTGCCTCGTTTCGCCTTTAAATGGGATGCCACTTTAGACCTGACTATTCGCGGTGGTTTAGGCCGTTTCTCTGGTGGTCAGCCTACAGTGTGGGTGTCAAACTCCTACTCAAACCCTGGTATTGGAGTTAATACTGTGGTTGCCGATAGCCGAACCAACACAGCTGCTTTGACAGGTGTAAATATTGTTGATATTCCTCAACAATTATTAACTGCGGTTCAGACTGCCACAGGTACTACCCAGGAAACTAACTTAGTCGATCCAAACTTCAAGCTGCCTTCAGACTGGCGTGCTCAGCTTGCTGCAGATTATACCTTCGCTATCCCAGGTTTAGGTGAAGATTATGTTTGGACTACTGAGTATCTGTACAAGAAAGAGCGTGACTCAGCATTTTGGGTTGATGCGAGTCTTACTGAGGCAGATATCGCTGGTACAACTGCAGACGGTGGTCGTCTGATTTACAATGATGCCGATGGCGCAAATAAAGACTACATGTTGACTAACGCTTCTGAGTCTGGTCGTGCCAAGGTTATTAGTACAGCTTTAAGTAAAGCTTATGACAACGGCGTTTACTTCACTGCTTCTTACACTAATCAGGACATAACTGAAGCTCACTCAGCAAGCAGCACAACGGCAAGTAGCAGCTACGGTTTAAATATAAACATTAACCGTAACGAATCATTACTGGGCCGTTCAGTCTATGAAACAGAGCACAGATTTGTATTAAATCTGGGATATGACCATGAATTTGTTCCTGGTTACAACACCAGCTTCAATATCTTCTTTGAACGTCGTTCAGGTAAACCTATTACCTATTACATGGACGGCGCTGACTTAGATGGCAACGTAACTGCATTGGGCGACCCATATGGCTTGTTGAGTCCAGGTACTACTGGTGACTCCTTCTTACCATATATTCCAACAATGACAGATGCTAATGTGATCTGGGCACCTAGTTACAATGGTACTACCGTAATTAAAACAGCTGAGCAAAATAAAGCTGAATTCTTTAGTCTGATTGAGTCTCTGGGGTTAACCCAGTACCAGGGTACTTATTTGCCTAAAGGTGTAAGTACAACTCCTTGGGTAACGACTATGGACTTAAGTGTTCGTCAAGAAATCCCTGGTTTCATGGAAGGTCATAAAGGTACTTTCTACGTGACAGTGGATAACTTCCTGAATTTGCTGGATAGCAGCAAAGGTAAAGTCTATGGCGACGATTTTGGTTCTATCGAGCTGGTTGACTTCACTATAGATCCTACTTCGAAGAAGTATATCTACGGTGGCTCTCGTGCAGCCAGCTCTGATGGTACTCGCGCAGCGGGAGCGTTATGGGATGATTTCTATGGCCAAGAGTCTGCCTGGCGCTTAAAAGTGGGTGTGAACTACCGCTTCTAATCTGATGGTGTAATACCTGAAACTTAAAAATGCCGGTGCAATACCGGCATTTTTTATTTATACAAAAGTTAAAATCCGCGATAATGCATTAAGTTAAGATTTTGAATAGAAGTGACACTGTGCCTAAAAGTACCATTATTGCTATTGCCGGCGCCTCGGCCTCTGGTAAAAGTTTGTTTGCATCCACTGTCTATCAGGAATTGGTAGCTGAATTAGGTGGTGAACGTATTGCTGTATTGGCTGAAGATGCGTATTACCGTGATCAGGCACACTTGTCGTTTGATCAGCGTACTCTGACCAACTATGACCATCCGGCAGCTTTTGAACATGAACTGCTGGCGTCCCATTTGCAGCAGTTAAAAGATGGCAAAGCGGTCTCTATGCCGCAATATTGCTACAAAACCCATACCCGCAAGGCTGAAACTATCACTGTGCATCCAGCTAAAGTAGTGCTGGTTGAAGGTATTTTGCTACTGACCGACGATAAATTAAGGCAACAATTTAATATTACAGTCTTTATGGATACGCCTTTGGATGTGTGTTTATTGCGCCGCATCAAGCGTGATATGGAAGACAGAGGCCGTAGTTTAAGTTCCATTACTGAGCAATACGAAAACTATGTTCGCCCAGCGTTTTTTGAGTTCATTAATCCGTCCAAGCAATATGCCGATTTAGTGGTGACACGCGGCGGCAAAAATGAAATTGCTATCGACATTATCAAAACCAAGATACGCCAGTTATTACAAGAGTAAACCTATTCTGATCTATCAGAGAACCACAGCCAAAACGTGGCTTAGGCTGTGGTTTTCCTCCTCCCCACCAAAGCAACATTTGCTTTGCAAGCTTTTCATTTCTGTTATAATCGCGCGGCAAAACGTCAAGTTTAGACAACCCCTGAACAGCAATTACAAGTGTTTGAAGCCAGAAACGGCGGTTAACACTCCCGCTCGGAAACTGTAACTACTTGATCTTTTGATGCTATTCTGGGATTTGGCATCACAAGAACAAAAATTCTGCGCCTTTGAAGGCCAGACCCTATACCCAAGGAATAACTATGATGAGTTTGGTTGGCATTCTTGCCATCTTAGTAACAGCATATTTAGCTTCTGCGAACAGAAGCAGCATTAAGTGGCGCACTGTTGGAGGCGCTTTTGCCATTCAATTGGCTATCGGTGCTTTTGTGCTTTACGTGCCTTTTGGTAAAGATGTGCTGTTAAGCATTTCAGCCTTTGTTGGCAACATTATCTCTTACGCTCAATCCGGCATTATCTTCCTGTTTGGTGATGCGGGTGCACAGAAATATGGCTTTGTTTTTGCCATTCACGTGCTGACGGTCATTATCTTCTTTTCTTCTTTGATAGCGGTGCTGTACCACATTGGTGTGATGCGTATCATCATCACTGTGTTAGGTGGTGGTTTACAAAAGCTGTTAGGTACCAGCAGGCCTGAGTCTATGAGCGCTGCAGCTAATATCTTTGTAGGGCAGACAGAAGCTCCGCTAGTTGTTCGTCCTTTTATCCCTACTATGACCCGCTCGGAATTATTTGCGGTGATGGTAGGGGGCTTGTCTTCAGTGGCTGGTTCTGTACTAGCTGGTTATGCCGGTATGGGGATTGAACTGAAATACTTGATCGCAGCCAGTTTTATGGCTGCTCCAGGCGGCTTACTGATGGCAAAACTGTTACTGCCGGAAACTGAAACTCCAAAAAATGATTTAGCTGATATCGGTGTAGTTGAAAAAAACACCAACGTGATTGATGCAGCAGCCTCTGGAGCCGCAAGTGGTTTACAGCTGGCGCTCAACGTTGGCGCTATGTTGCTGGCTTTCGTTGGCTTAATTGCGTTAGTAAACGGTTTGATTGGTTGGGTCGGGACTTTAGTTGGTTTTGAAGGTTTAACCCTGCAATTAATTTTCGGCTACATCTTCCAACCTCTGGCATTTATCTTGGGTGTGTCCTGGGAAGAGGCTCGTTTAGCAGGCAGCTTTATCGGCCAAAAATTAGTCATTAACGAATTTGTCGCCTATCTGGATTTTATCCAGTACGTCAAGGCTGGGCAGCTGAGCGAACATACTCAAATTATCGTGACAATCGCTTTATGTGGTTTTGCAAACTTCTCGTCGATAGCCATTCTGTTAGGTGGCTTAGGAGTTATGGCTCCGAATCGTCGGTCTGATATTGCAGAGCTGGGTTTAAAAGCCCTGTTAGCTGCTACTCTGGCTAACCTGATGAGTGCAGCAATAGCAGGCTTTTTCTTTTCGTTAAGTTAAATAGGTTATAACTATGACTCAACAACAAGTCCCTACGTTGGACATCAGACGGTTTGCCACCGACAAAGCTAGCTTTGTTGCCGAAATTGGCAAAGCCTACACTGAGTTTGGATTCTGTGGCATAAGCGGCCATGGTATCCCGGATGAAGTTGTGGACAATACCTACAAAGCAATCAAGAAGTTTTTTGCTTTACCGACTGAAGTAAAACAAAAATACCATGTGCCAGGCCAGGGCGGAGCACGTGGTTATACGGGATTTGGCGTTGAGAAAGCCAAAGACAGTAACCATCCGGATTTAAAAGAATTCTTCCACGTTGGTCGCGAGTTGTCAGGTCCGGCACCCCATCCAAGTTTGTATCCAAACTTGTGGCCGGCTGAAGTAGCAGAATTTAAAGAAGCGACTTATGCGTTGTATTCTGCGTTGGAAAAGTTAGGTAATACGGTACTGGAAGCTTTGGCTTTGTTCTTAAAGCAGGATCAGGCTTACTTTGCAGACAAAGTGAATTATGGCAATTCGATTTTGCGGCCAATCCATTATCCGCCAATTCAGGATACTTCGACTCAGTCTATCCGAGCTGGACAGCATGAAGACATTAACTTAATCACTTTGTTGGTTGGGTCACACGAGTCTGGCCTGGAAATTCTGCGCCGTGACGGCAGCTGGTTACCTGTCACTACTATTGAAGGTACTATAGTGGTCAATATTGGTGATATGTTGCAGCGTTTGACCAACCATTTGTTGCCGTCTACTACACACCGTGTGGTGAACCCGGCTGGAGCCGCTGCAGGTCAACCGCGTTATTCCATTCCGTTTTTTATGCATCCGAATCCGGATTATGTCATCGAAACGCTGGATAGCTGTATCACTGCTGAGCAGCCAAACCGTTACCCTGAACCTATCAATTCAAACGACTACCTGATGCAGCGTTTGGAAGAGATTGGTTTGATCAAAAAGGCCAAGTACTGATAGTTCACTGCTGCCCTCCGATTCAAAGGCGAACACTAGTTCGCCTTTTTGCTTTTTCATAGATGAACCGCTCTAAAAGCCCACACTTTGCTGATTATTTCAGCAGTGGCAGTGAAAACCATTGAAAATTTGCATCAGACAGTTGACGATTGCCGACTTGACGCATAACATGCACGCCGTCAACGACGCTTTGCGCCGCGGTGGTGGAATTGGTAGACACACTAGCTTCAGGTGTTAGCGCTTCACGGCGTGGGGGTTCGAGTCCCCCCCCCGGCACCAACTCTCTTCTTTTTTTAATTCCTCTAGCAGAAACCTTGTATCAAACTTAAAATCCAATACCTGCTCACATCACAGATCCTGTCGTAATAATTTGGTTAGCTTTTACTTAGCTTGCTATTTTCTATCTTACGCCTATTCTTTACAAAACAAACAGATAGGTCTGGCGTAGGTAAAGTCATGCTAAAAAATTTGAGTATTAAAACCCGACTTTTTGCCATAGTAGGTGTTGCCGTTCTTGGTCAAATTCTGGTGTGTTGGTTAGTCCTTTCTGGTTTAAAGCAGAGTATTCTGGAAGAAAAGCGCCTATCTACTCTTTATTTGTCTGAAGTGGCGGTTGCGTTAGTAAATAGCTATCACAGTAAAGTGAGCAGTGGTGAGCTAGACGAAATAAAAGCCAAGCAGCTTGCATTAGCCGAGCTTAAATCCCTTCGCTACAAAGAAAACGACTACTACTTCGTCATTGATCAGCAGGTGACCATGCTGATGCATCCGTTCAGACCTGATCTTGATGGCAAGGATGTCTCCGGTTTTCAAGATAAACAAGGCGCACCTTTGTTTCAAAATATGGCTGATGGTGTAGCAGATGACGGTTCACATTCGGTGTTCTATAACTGGCCTAAGCCTGGTGCTACTGAAGAAATACCCAAAATTACTCATGTTGAGTTATTTAAACCCTGGGGTTGGATAGTTGGGACTGGTATCTACATAGATGATGTCGAAGCCTCTTTTTACAAGGTGGTGATGCAACTCGCCGTTTTAGTGTTTCTGGTTGTCGGTTTGATGTTGGCGTTAAGCTGGTATGTTACACGTTCAGTTGTAAAACCTATGACTGATGTTGTAGCTGCTATGCAGGATATAGCTTCAGGCGATGGCGATCTGACCGTCAAACTAAGTTATAACGGCAAAGATGAATTAGCAGCACTGGCGACAGCCTTTAATCTTTTTGTCGGTAAGATCCGTCAGTTGATAACTTCTGTGGGTGTCACTTCTGTTGAGGTAAGTGAAAGTGCGCTGGATGTAGCTCGTATTTCTCAGCAAATTTCCAAAGAGAGTGTACAGCAACAACAAGAAACCGACATGGTCGCAACAGCTATAACGGAGATGAGTTCCGCTATAGCTGAAGTGGCACAAAGCGCTGAACAAGCCAATCATGAAACTGGTCAGGTTGAAACTTTAGTTCAGCAGGGCATGAAGCTGATGAAAGCCTCAGTAGAGAGTATTCATACACAAAGCCAAACGATAGAACAAAGTTCGGTAGTTGCATCCTCTTTATATAGCTCTTCACAAAATATCAGTCATGTACTGAACATCATTAATAAGCTAGCTGATCAGACTAACTTACTTGCCCTGAATGCCGCCATTGAGGCCGCTCGTGCTGGTGAACATGGCCGGGGGTTTTCAGTGGTTGCTGATGAAGTCCGCACTTTAGCGCATCAAACGCAAAAATCTACCCAGGAAATATCCGGTATTATTGGTGAGTTGCAGCAAGGCACTCAACAAATGACAGCTGCTGTGCAGGAAAGTAAAACAGCGGCAGAACTGAATATCAATCTGGCGGCCCAGGTTCAGCAAGCGCTGACTGATATTGCCAATTCGATAACACAGATTTCCGATATGAATGCGCACATAGCTACAGCAGCCGAACAACAGAGTGCGGTAGCCGGTGAAGTAGACCAGAATGTAAATACTATTAGCCAGTTAGTGCATCAGACAGCGGGAGCTATTAAAGGCAGCAATCAGTCTACCCAACGTTTAACTCAATTAAGCCTGGATTTAAAAGATCTGGTGAGGCAATTTAGGGTATAACAACAGCATTTCTATAGTAATCGCTATTTCTGTTAATAAAACGGGCAAAAAAGATTATTTTTTGCCCGTTTTGCTTTATTTCTGAGCGAACGATCACGAATATCATCAAATTGTCATTTTAGGGGTTGTGCAGGATTAAAAACTCCCTA
>NZ_JAIWOI010000267.1 GCF_020217005.1 Rheinheimera sp.
AGGGGTGGCAGAGCGGTTTAATGCACCGGTCTTGAAAACCGGCGAAGGTTAATAGCCTTCCGAGAGTTCGAATCTCTCCCCCTCCGCCATTATTCTTATAACCCGTATCGGCGAAAGCTTATACGGGTTTATTTTTTTCTTGGATCTGAATTTAGTCTTTCTAAGACATAAAAAAAGCCGCACCAGGCGGCTTGGTTTATTGATCCAGGCTTAATGCACAGCTGTACAACTCATACAAACTGAGTAAATGCCCTTTGGATCGTTAAATTGCTCCAGTACCTTAAAGTCCTGATTCATTTGCGTCACTATATGTTTCAGCATTGGACCTAAAGCTGAATCTTTAGCTTGTGGTAGCAGAGCCTGGACTGTACTTGAAGCGAACATATCACGCAATAATTGTTCGGTTGGGGTTAATTCCTGCTCCATTACCTTGATATCGTATTGTTTTAATCCAGCCTTTTCTGCAGCTGCAGCTATAGCGTCATCAAAGGTACCTAACTTATCGACCAAACCAAACTCCAGGGCTTTAGTACCTGTCCAAACCCGGCCTTGAGCTACTTTATCAACAGCTTCTTTGGTCATGCCACGATGCTCGGACACCATACTGATGAAGTCGTCATAACCTTTATTTATCAGCAACTGAAAAATGCCCGACATTTCTGGGGTCAGTCCTTTGAACAGAGGTAAACCTGAACTTAAGCCAGCCAGTTCTGATGTACCTACGCCATCAATATTCAGCCCTAACACAGGCAATGCGTTTTCCAGTGTGTGGAATAAGCCAAAGATACCGATTGAGCCAGTGATGGTAGTTGGAGATGCCCAAATCTCATTGGCGGGCGCTGCAATCCAGTAGCCACCAGAAGCAGCGACTGCACCCATAGAGGCGATCACTGGTTTACCTGCTGCTTTTAACAATTTGATTTCCTGACCTATAATTTCTGACGCAAAAGCACTGCCACCGCCGCTATCGATGCGCAGCACAACAGCTTTTACTTTGTCATCAAAACGGGCGCGACGTAACAAGGCTGCTGTCGAGTCACCACCTATAGTGCCGGCTTTGGCCGAACCATCGATGATAGTGCCACGGGCGACTACTACTGCTACTTTTTCAGTTAATGGATTGTCATAGTGAGCAGGAAGTAGAACCTGTGCCTGATAATCTTTGAATTGGATCTGGTTAAAGCTATGTTTTTCGCTCTCACCAACCAGTGCAATTAAGTCTTGGCGGAACTCTTCGCGGCTTTTGATGCTGTCGACTAATTTGGCATCCAGTGCATATTGTGTCATGTCACCGTTAACCGCCTGAAGTTTCTGATACAAGCCGGTAATAGTTTCATCAAAATTGTCGACTGCAAATCCACGACGCTCTGCAACTTGTTGCTTATAACCAGCCCACAGCTCGTCTAACCAGGCTTTATTTGCCTCTTTAGCTTCATCCGACATGTTATCGCGGATAAAAGGTTCAACCGCAGATTTGTAGGTGCCTACCTTAAACACATGGGTGGTAATTTTTAATTTTTCCAAGGCAGATTTGTAATACATAGGATAACTGCCAAAACCTTCGAGCATTACCGTACCCATGGGGTTCAGATTGATACTGTCTGCATAGGAAGCCAGAAAATAGTGGTTTTGATTATAATAGTCACCTGTGGCTAATACTTTTTTGCCTGCAGCTTTAAAGTCCTGTAAGGCTGTGCCGACCATGGTCAGTTTGTCCATGGAACCAGAGCCAAAAGCAGATAGATCCAGCACAATTGCTTTGATACGATCATCAGTTTTAGCCGCCTGTATAGTTTTTAACAGGTCAGTCACTAAAATTTCAGGTTCTTCTTCTTCTGACCCCATACTTTCGTTCAGTACCTGGTCTAAAGGATCTACATAGCGTTTTTCTTCCACCAGATCCCCGGATAAATTCAAAACCAGGGCTGCACTTTCCGGTACCTCAACTTTATCGTCACCACTGAAAATAGAGACCAGTACAAAAATAAACAAAATCGCAAAAATCAGATTAAAAGTGATATGACGAACCAGACTGATAGCGCGCCAAATAGCACCAAAAAAGCGTCTTAAGATCCCAGGTTTTTTCTCAGACATATGATGTACCTATAGTTTCGGCAAAGTAGTAAAAAGCTATGCTACCGAATTTAGCTCTAAAGCTCAGGGTGGAATTTGTAACTAAATGTATATTCGGCGAAGTGATTGAGAGCCGTGGCTTAGGTGGGCAGATAAAAACAGGGCTGGGTAGGAGCAAACCTATGGGCAACTCATGCTGATAAAGATTCCTCAGTACTTGCATCTAATTACTTTGGGTATATCTTGCGATAAAGCAGTAAAACGGCTACATTCATGCTATTCAACAGGTACGACCAGAGAGAAGATTGTGGCATATCCGCATTTATTGGCCCCACTGGATTTGGGCTTCACTCAGTTAAAAAATCGAGTCATTATGGGTTCTATGCATACTGGCTTGGAAGAAGAAAAACAGGGATTTGACAAACTAGCTGCATTTTACGCAGAGCGCGCTAAAGGTGGCGTCGGCTTAATTATTACCGGAGGTATCAGCCCGAATTTTCGTGGTAACCTTGTGCCCTTTGGCAGTCAATTGACCTGGTGGTGGCAGGCGGCTAAGCACAAAAAGGTTACGCAGGCGGTGCATCAGCACGGAGGAAAAATTTGTATCCAGTTGCTGCACGCTGGGCGCTATGGTTATCATCCTTTTAGTGTGGCACCCAGTGCAGTGCAATCACCAATCACGCCTTTTAAACCTAAAGCCTTATCTGAACGCCAAATCCGCAGTACCATCTCAGACTTTGCTCATTCTGCCAAATTAGCTAAAAAAGCAGGTTACGATGGTGTTGAAATCATGGGTTCAGAAGGTTACCTGCTAAACCAGTTTCTCTGTGCCCGCACTAACCAGCGCACTGATCAATGGGGGGGAAGCTTTGAAAACCGATGTCGTTTTGTACTTGAAATTCTAAAAGCGGTGCGCCACGCCTGTGGCCCGGATTTTATTATTATCTACCGTCTGTCTATGCTGGATTTGGTCGAAGACGGTAATAGCTTTGATGAAGTCGTTGCTTTGGCTGCATCTGCAGCTGCTGCCGGCGCCACTATGCTCAATACAGGGATAGGTTGGCATGAAGCCCGAATTCCAACCATAGGCACCATGGTGCCGCGCGCGGCTTTTAGTTGGGTCACAGAGCAGGTGCGTAAACATGCCAGCATACCGGTGATTGCAACAAACAGAATTAACGATCCGCAAGTCGCTGAAACTATTCTCCAATCAGGACAAGCTGATATGGTCTGTATGGCGCGGCCTTTCCTCGCTGATGCTGAGTTTGTTAACAAAGCAGCGGCGAACCAGGCTTATTTGATTAACACCTGCATTGCATGTAATCAGGCCTGTTTGGACCATGTGTTTCAGAAAAAGCGTGCAAGTTGTTTGGTCAATCCAAGAGCTTGTTACGAAACAGAACTTAATTTTGAAACTGCAGTTTCGAAGAAAAAAATTGCGGTGGTTGGAGCAGGTCCAGCCGGATTGGCATTTAGTGTTTACGCAGCATCCCGAGGTCATCAAATTAGGTTATTTGATCGTGCCGGCGAAATTGGCGGTCAGTTTAATTACGCCAAACAAATTCCGGGTAAAGAAGAGTTTCATCAGACATTACGATATTTCGCTGAAATGCTGAAACTGCATAAGGTTGACGTCCAGCTTAATTCTGAGCAAACGGCAGAAAGCCTGGCCGCGGGCGGTTATGATCACGTTGTGTTATGCAGTGGTATCAAGGCCCGTCAGTTGGATATCCCAGGATTTGACCACCCAAAAGTGTTGAGTTATCTGGATGTACTGAAGCATCACAAGCCAGTTGGCCAGAATGTCGCTGTGATTGGGGCGGGTGGTATTGGTTTTGACGTATGTGAATATTTAACAGAGCCTCATTCTTTGACTTTGCAACCAGAAGCCTGGTTAAAAGACTGGGGTATTGATAAAGGCTACCAAAGTCGTGGCGCTTTGCTCTCTGATGCTGCTTCCGAGCCTTCGGAACGCAAAGTATTTTTGTTACAACGAAAATCCAGTAAAGTCGGCGCAGGCTTGGGGAAAACCACTGGCTGGATCCATCGCAGCTCATTAAAGAAAAAGGGCGTAGAGATGCTCTCCGGTGTTAGCTACCTCAAGATTGATGACGCTGGCCTTTGGATCAGTATAGATGGCAAAGAACGTTGTCTGGCGGTGGATAATGTCATCGTTTGCGCAGGGCAGGAGCCTGAACGCAGCTTACAGCAGCAATTGCTGGATGCCGGACAAAAAGTCCATTTAATAGGCGGAGCTGATGTTGCCGCAGAACTGGATGCTAAAAGAGCTATTAGACAAGGTGCCGAATTAGCAGCCCAACTTTGATAACAAGCTCCAGCCGGGGTCTGCCCTGAGCTGGAGCCTGATCAACAGGGTACTGTTTTACGCTTTGATCGAACTGCTGAAATATATTTTTCTAAATTTCACTTGCTAAGCCCCCCTAATTCCCGCTATTACTCAGGTCGTGATTGCATTCGTATGCATAAGTGTTTTGATCACTAGTGGTGCGCTGCTGCATCCTTGCACCAAAATGGATTTTTGTCATATCAGTGTCATCTGGTATTGATGAATTAAATGTTCACAGAAGCATTGATTCGATTGGGGACTTGAGAATTCTACAGACATGAGATGCTTGTGGTATTAGCTTTGCTTTCACGACCACTGAGTAAAAATAAAATTCAAATCGTTTATCAACAGGGAGATTTTTATGTCTGGTGTACTTACCATGATTTTAGCGGGGGGCGAAGGGACCAGGCTGGCACCTTTGACGGGAGTCAGAGCAAAACCGGCTGTGCCTTTTGGTGGCAATTACAGAATTATCGATTTTGTACTGAACAACTTTGTCAATTCTGACTTACTGCAAATTTTTGTAATCACTCAGTTTAAGTCACATTCGCTGATGAAACATTTGAGCCGAGCCTGGCGGGTGACCGGTTTAACCAACAGGTTTATCGATCCTATTCCTGCTCAGATGCAGACTGGTAAACACTGGTATCTGGGCACTGCTGATGCGGTTTACCAGAATATACACTTGATCCATGGTCTGGACCCGGAAGAAGTTTGTGTTTTTGGTGGTGATCACATCTACAAAATGGACGTGCGGCAAATGCTGAATTATCACAGGCAAAACCATGCGTTGCTCACCGTTGCTGCTATCCCTGTTCATGTGTCTCAGGCCCATGAGTTTGGTGTAATAGAAGTTGATAGCAGCGGTAAAATGATCGGCTTCGAAGAAAAACCTAAGTCCAACCCTAAAACTATACCCGGCAGGCCTGATTATGTATTGGCTTCCATGGGCAACTATATTTTTGATGCCAAGACGCTAGTGGATGTGCTGAATGAAGATGCGGCACAAATTGATTCTAAACATGATTTTGGTCACAATATAATTCCTAAAATGTATCCGGATGGCCGGGTCTATGTCTATGATTTTTCGACTAATGTGATTCGTGGTGAACAAGACGACTCTAAAGGTTACTGGCGTGATGTCGGAACTCTTGATTCTTACTATGAAGCAAATATGGACCTGATTTCTGTGCAGCCCCCTTTGGATTTGTACAATAAATATTGGCCCTTACGTAGTTACACTCCACCAATGCCGCCAGCTAAGTTTGTACACGATGAAGCTAACAGAACAGGGCAAGCTATTAGCTCAATGGTGGCCTCGGGCTGCATTGTCAGTGGTGCTATCGTTTATCAGTCGATTTTGGGGTATAACACCGTAGTTCACAGTCATGCTTATATTGAAAAAAGTGTGCTGATGGGAAATAACGATATTGGACGAGGTTGCCGTATTCGTCGTGCTATCATCGACAAAGATGTGAAAATTGCGCCGAATACCATCATTGGTGAAGATCCGGTATTAGATCGTCAGCGTTTCCACGTATCTGCTGATGGTGTAGTAGTGATCCCCAAAGGGGCAATGGTAGGATTTGACTGATACTGTAGCGTTAAAGGCCGCAGTTCAGAATGCGGCCTTTAGTGGGATATAAGCAATGCGTGTGTTGTTCTTGTGTAGTGAATTTGAAGGTGTGATCAAGACTGGGGGACTGGCAGATGCCAGCCGGGGTTTGGCATTACAGATGCAAAAGCTAGGTCATGAAATCAAGGTAGTTTTACCTCGTTATGGCAGCATATATTCTGTGCCTGTAGAACAGCAGTGGCGTTCTGTGTATTTTGCTCTGGGTGGACTAGCTCAGGGCTGCGCTGTACGTCAGGTTACTGATGCGGAAGTACCTCTGCTCCTGATCGAGCACCATGACTATTTCGGCCGTCCGCGCCCATATGACGATGGTCATCAGGCTTATTCAGACAATGTTTTGCGATTCGCCTTTTTTTGTAAAGCAGCTTTGCAGTATTGCGTTGATACGGGGTGGGTGCCAGATGTGATCCATGGGCATGACTGGCAAACAGGTATTGCAGCCTATTACCTGAAGCAGTTTTATCAGCAGGCTTTGCCAGGCACCAAAATGCTGTTTACCATTCATAACGGCGCTTACCAGCAAGCATTGTCTGCAGCAGACCGCGCTCAGACCGAAGTGTATCCTGTCAGTTCTCTGGCTGGTTCCAGTATGTTGGCTTTGGGTTTAGCTTATGCTGATAAAGTCAATACTGTCAGTAAGGGTTATGCGGCTGAATTATTGTCTGAACCAGCAGCTAATGGATTAGCCGCGCTGTATCTGGCTCGTGGAGCGGATTTTACCGGCATATTAAATGGCTGTGATTATGAGCTATGGGATCCGGCGACAGACATTCATTTAAACAGTAAATTCAGTCTTAACAACCTCAGTGGCAAGTCAGCCTGTAAAACATTGCTCAGACAACGTTATGGGCTGGAACAAAATTCATGGCCACTTTTTGTGCTGGTAAGCCGGGTCACAGAACAAAAAGGTTTTGCTTATTTGCTGCCAGCGATAGAGCAATGGTTGAATAGTGCCAATGCGCAGGTATTGATGATGGGTACTGGTGATCAAGGTTATGTCGGTAGATTGCATGCATTAAACCTGAGGTACCCCGATCGATTTGTATTTGTGGAAGGATTTGATGAAGCTTTATCACATCAGGTTGAGGCTGCCGGTGATTTCTTTTTGATGCCGTCTTTGTTTGAACCTTGTGGTTTAAATCAGATTTATAGTCTGCGTTACGGCACTGTTCCTCTGGTACGTCTGACTGGTGGCTTAAAAGATACGGTGAGGGATTTAGCAGATTCGGAAGCGACAGGCATTGGTTTTGTTGAGCCGTCAGCGGAGGATTTACTGCACGCCTTACAGCGGGCTCTGGCCTTATATCAGAATGCTGATCTTTACAAGGCAGTGCAACAAAGAGGAATGCAGCAGCGTTTTGGGTGGTCTGAAAGTGCAGCTCAGTATCAGGCTTTGTATCTGGATCTGAAGAACTGAGCAAAAAATGGCCATTGTTATTTTTGTCCAGTCCTTGTACAAACAGCATTAATGCTAACGAAAGCTGTTGTGCGGACAAAATAAAGTTTGGTAGCCTTACGGCCAGGTCTATGGCTTTATACGAGCTAAATCAAAGGGTTTTACTATGGATGCTGTTACATTACTGACGACTCGTTACTCGTCGGCACGTTTAACTGAACCTGCACCAAGTGGTGAGGCTTTGGCTATTATCAAACAAGCTGCTTTACAGGTGCCAGATCATGGTCATTTAAGACCCTGGCGTTTTGTGGTGGTGAATGGCCGTAAGTCACTGGAAAAATTAGGCGATATTTTCGCTGAAGCGGCACTCGAAGAAGATCCCTCAGTAGGTAATGAATTAATTGAACGGGCCCGACAGCTGCCTTTACGGGCGCCTATGGTTATTGTTTGTATTGCCAAATGTGTCAATCATCCAAAAGTACCCCTGTCAGAACAAACTCAGTCGGCTGCCTGTGCGGTCATGGCTATGCAACAAGCAGCTTTTGCCTTAGGTTTTGGCGGGATATGGCGTACTGGTGCCTATACTCAGTACGAATTTGTTAAACAGGCTTTTGAACTCGGCGAAGATGACGAGATTGTAGGTTTTTTGTATTTAGGAACCTGCGCCCAAGAAGTTCCAAACAGAACTCCTTTGGCGGTCGAAGAGTTTTTCACTGATTACAACTAGCGGTGTTCAGAGGCCGCTTTATCCCTTTGTTATAAAGCGGCTCTTTCCTATTCTGCTTTGAGTATTTCCTCCGGCTGACTTTTACTTGTCAACTTGAGTTGGTACCACCAGGGTTTTTTGTAATCAGCTTTGTATAAGTGTTCTAGTTCTATCGACTGACCGAAGACTGGTGTAAGTAGCGATACCTGATAGGCCTTAGCTGCGACTTCTAATCTATCCAGCGGCTCAAACCAGTTGTGCATCGCTAAATCAAAGCTGCTGTTGTGGATGGGGATCATATATTTACCCTGCAAATCCAGGTGAGCACGCAGAGATTGTTCCGGCATCATATGGATATCAGCCCAGAGCTCGTTGTAGGCGCCTGTCTCTATCAATGTCAGGTCAAATGGGCCCAGTACTTCACCAATTTGTTTAAAGCCTGAAAAATAACCGCTGTCGCCACTGAAAAAAACATTCAATTTGTCAGTACGGATAGCCCAGGACGCCCACAAAGTTTTGTTCTTATCATTCAGACCCCGACCGGAAAAATGCTGCGCTGGTGTTGCTGTTAATTGAACTCCATGCAATTGAGTGTGCTGCCACCAGTCCAGACTGATAATTTTGTGTTGTGGAATACCCCAGCTGATAAGATGCTGCTCAACTCCCAGCGGCACAATAAAATGTTCGGTCCGGTCCTTTAACGCAATTATGCTCTGTTTATCTAAATGATCGTAATGATCATGGGACAGAATGACGCCGGCTAACGCTGGTATATCAGCTAATTCTATCGGCAACTCGTGAAAACGTTTCGGACCAGCCCATTGCACAGGTGAAGCGCGTTCAGAAAATACCGGATCAGTGAGCCAATAGTTGCTATTAAGCTGGAGCAAAAGAGTAGAGTGGCTGATTTTATATAACCTAGCCTCAACTCCGGCTTTCTCCGGTAGTTGAAACTTCTGTACAGGCAAAGGAAATGCCGGAGTACGTTCTTGATTGCCATTCTTAAGGTATTGCCAGAGGATTTGCGGCAACTTGGAAAAGCCGGCCTCATTGGCACCTGAGCTGTTCATATATCTTTGGTTTTCATCGGTGGTAGATAAATAAGATGTCATAGCAACTCCGGCAAACAATAGTGGTGTAAAAATAAGCTTATAGTGTCGGAAGGCCATCAGAGGGTCCGCTAAAAGTAAACTACACAGTGCAGTGTACTTAATTTGCTTCAAAAGTAAACTGCTGAGTGTAATAATGTCGGAATATTTTGTAAGGCAGAGCAAATAGAGTGAAAGCGGAAGTAAAACCAAAACTGACACGCTCAGAACAAAAAAAACAGGATGTGTTGCAGGCTGCAATTCAGGAGTTTCGCTTGTTTGGTTTTGCCGGTGCCAGTATGGATAGAATAGCAGAGCAGGCGGGGGCCTCTAAGCGCACTGTATACAATCATTTTGCCAGTAAAGAGCAGTTGTTTGAACTGGCGACTACTGAATTGTGGCGTAGCAGCAAATCTGCTGCCAGCGTTGCTTTTGACCCTTCGCTGTCGGCGGAACAACAGTTATTGACTATATGCCGGCAATGTCTGGCCGTGTATGAGCAGGAAGATTTTATTGAACTGGCGAGAGTGGTGATGGCTGAGTATATCCGCAGTCCCGAAAAAGCTCAGGCAGCTATGCAGCGTATGGAAAGTCAGGAAGGGGGACTCGAACTTTGGCTGGCGCAGGCGCAGCAACATAATGTTATGACTATCCCGGATATTAAGCTGGCGGCGACTCAGTTTTGGGGAATGTTTAAAGCTTTTGCCTTCTGGCCAAGGGTGTTTAATTTAAGTACTGAAACTAAAGTAGATGA
>NZ_JAIWOI010000268.1 GCF_020217005.1 Rheinheimera sp.
AGCAGTAATTCTGAGCTCCATCCAAATCTTTGTTAACTTTTATGGCAAAAAATAGCGAATTGTTGCTAATAAAAAGGCCTCTTCTGAGGCCTTTTGGGTTTATGAATTAGAAATCAGCATTACCCGGCGTACGAGGGAAGGCGATCACGTCACGTACGTTGCCCACACCAGTGACATAAGAGACCAGACGCTCAAAACCTAAACCAAAACCGGCATGAGGTACTGTGCCGTAACGGCGCAGGTCACGATACCAGCTATAATCTTCTTTATTCAGACCCATCTGGTCCATACGTGCATCCAGCTGCTCTAAACGCTCTTCACGCTGGCTACCGCCGATGATTTCGCCAATACCTGGAGCCAGAATATCCATAGCAGCCACAGTTTTACCGTCTTCATTCATCCGCATGTAGAAGGCTTTGATGTCTTTTGGATAGTTTTGCAGAATGACTGGAGCGCCGACGTGCACTTCGGCTAAGTAGCGTTCGTGCTCAGACTGTAAATCCACACCCCATTCCACTGGGTAGTCAAATTTCTTACCGCAGTTTTTCAGGATCTCAACAGCTTCGGTGTAATCCATCCGAACGAAACTTGAGTCGATCATGTTCTGCAGACGGCTTACCGCATTTTCGTCCACACGTTCAGCGAAAAACGCCATATCGTCGGCACGTTCTGCCAATACGGCTTTGAACACAAACTTCAGCATGTCTTCAGCCAACTGCGCTACGTCTTTTAATTCGGCGTAAGCAACTTCTGGCTCAATCATCCAAAATTCAGCTAAGTGACGGGTGGTGTTGGAGTTTTCTGCGCGGAAAGTCGGGCCAAAGGTGTAGACTTTAGACAAAGCACAGGCATAAGTTTCAACGTTTAACTGGCCTGATACCGTCAGGAAAGTTTCTTTACCGAAAAAGTCCTGCTTGTAGTCAATGGCGCCTTTGTCGGTACGAGGCAGGTTTTCCAGATCCAGCGTACTGACGCGGAACATTTCGCCAGCACCTTCAGCGTCTGCACCTGTAATGATAGGGGTACTGATCCAGTAAAAACCGCGCTCGTGGAAGAAACGGTGAATAGCCTGAGCTAAACAGTGACGAACACGTGTAATAGCACCAACCATGTTAGTACGGGCACGTAAATGTGCCTGTTCACGCAGGTATTCCATGCTGTGGCGTTTTGGTGCCATAGGGTAGGTGTCCGGGTTTTCCACCCAGCCAACTACTTCAACAGAGGAGGCCTGGATTTCAAAAGCCTGGCCCTGACCTTCTGACTTGGCGATAGTGCCCGTCACTATCACGGAGCACGCTGTCGTCAGACGTTTAATTTCGTTTTCGTAATTATTCAACTCAGCCGGAGCAACGGCCTGAACTGCATCGAAGCAGCTGCCGTCGTGCACGGCTAAAAATGAAATCCCGGCTTTGGAATCACGCTTAGTGCGGATCCACCCTTTAACTGTGACTGTATCGCCAACCTGATACTGGCCAGACAGCACATCTTTGATTACTGCATGCGTCATGCAACCTGCTCCAACTTACTTAAGAAACTGTAAAAACCCAAAAGCAGACATCATACTGAGGCAAAGACTGAACACAAGTAAAAATTGTGAGGAATTCTAAAATGAGCGCTTCAGCGCCCGATCTTAAGCCAAAAGAGCGTCGTAAAGGCTCAGATTGGTTGATGTTACTGTTAGCCATGCTGAATTTGGGTGCCTGGTTTCTGCTCATTATGGGCTTGGCTCTGGCGCATTTGGCCAAACCCGAGTTTAACAGTGGTTTGGTGCAGTACTGGGGTATTCCTATTGAACAAGAATGGGATAAAGAGTTGGTGGTGAAACTGGAAGTATTAGTACGCTGGTGTCTGGTATTTACTGCCGCCACTTTAGTGCTGCATCAGTTTCGCAACAGACGCCGTGACGATGGTTGGCGCTTAAACTTATTCTTCCTGTTATTTTTAAGCACAGTTGTACTATTCGTGTTTTCGACCATTGATTAAGCGCCTGGTAACGCCTGTACATCCTTAGTTTGCGGCTGGTGACATAACAGGCAGAGCGACGCTGTTAATTTTGAAAGTTGCGAAGGACTGATGATATAAGGTGGCATCAAATAGAGCAGTTTGCCAAAAGGCCGGATCCAGACCCCTAATTCAACAAAAGCCTTTTGCATAGCAGCAACATCGACATTGTGTTTCATCTCCACCACACCAATAGCACCCAATACCCGTACATCAGCCACAAAAGGCGAAGTACGGCAAGGCTCCAGTTCTTGTCTGAGTTGGTGTTCTATAGCAGTGACCTGAGCTTGCCACTGATGTTGTTGCACCAGTTGCAGGCTTTTTAGCGCAACAGCGCAGGCTAGTGGATTGGCCATATAAGTTGGGCCATGCATTAAAGCCGGCACAGCACCCTGGGCTATGCCATCCGCGACTTTATCGTTACACAAGGTTGCAGCCAGCGTCAGATACCCGCCAGTCAAAGCTTTTCCAAGACAGATAATATCGGGACTGATGCCTGCATGCTGGCAGGCAAAGAGTTTTCCGGTGCGGCCAAAACCTGTGGCTATTTCATCGGCAATCAACAGCACCTGGTATTGATCACAGAGCCTGCGAGCCAGTTTTAAGTAATCCGGATGATAAAACCTCATCCCCCCGGCGCCTTGTAGTATGGGTTCGAGAATAAAAGCCGCTAGCTGCTGATGATGCTGGTCAAAGAAAGCCGTCAACGCCTGCTCATCTTCTGCTAAAAAATCGCCGCCAAACAGGCTTTGTGGTGCTGTGGCGAATAGCTGCGGGACGATCTGATCTTTAAACATCGAATGCATACCATCGACAGGATCGCAGACCGACATAGCTGCAAAGGTATCGCCGTGGTAGCCCTTTTGTATGGTCAGTAACCGGCTTTTTTCCGGGCGATTTAAACCTAACCAGTACTGCAACGCCATTTTTATCGCCACTTCGACTGAAATAGAGCCGCTATCGGCAAAAAAAACCTTAGTTAAGCCTTCTGGAACCATCTCTAGCAGTAATTTAGCGAGGTCAACAGCCGGTTGATGGGTGATACCGCCAAACATTACATGACTCATTTTCTGACTTTGCGCCACCAAAGCCTGATTCAATTCAGGGTGATTGTAGCCGTGAATAGCAGCCCACCAGGACGAAGTGCCATCCACCAAGGTTCTGCCATCTTCCAGCATCAGCTCACAACCATGAGCGCTGACCACAGGATACACAGGCAAAGGTTTACTTAACGAGGTGTAGGGATGCCAGATATGCTGACGATCAAACTCAAGATTAATGCTCATAAAATAACCCGTAGTAAACATTGCGAACTGGTTGGCGTTGACATGGCGCTAAGGGCCGATAGACTAACGGAAAATTTAAAAGACCACAATTTGTCTGTGGCTTGTCTTCGGGGAATTTTATGTCTGCTGTTTTACCACTTCGTCACAACTGGACTCTGGCTGAAGTAAATGCATTATTTGCTTTACCTTTTAACGACTTAGTCTTTCAGGCCCAAACGGTGCACCGCCAGTTTTTTAAACCCAATGAAGTGCAGATCAGTACTTTATTGTCGATTAAAACTGGCGCTTGTGCTGAAGACTGTAAATATTGTCCTCAAAGTGGTCATTACAATACAGGTCTTGAGCGTGAGCGTTTGCTGGAAGTGGAAAAAGTACTCACTCAAGCCAAAGCAGCCAAAGACAAAGGCGCTAGCCGTTTCTGCATGGGCGCCGCCTGGAGCAATCCAAAGCAGCGTGACATGCCGTTTCTGATGGAAATGGTCAAAGGCGTCAAAGAAATGGGTTTAGAAACCTGTATGACGCTGGGTAAACTCGATGCAGGTCAGGCGCAGGAGCTAAAACAGGCTGGTTTGGATTACTACAACCATAACCTGGATACCTCGCCGGAGTTTTACGGTGAAATTATCACCACCCGCACTTATCAGGACAGATTAGATACGCTGCAGCACGTGCGTGATGCCGGTATGAAAGTCTGTTGTGGTGGCATAGTGGGCATGGGCGAGTCGGCAAACGACAGATCTGCACTTTTAATGCAGCTGGCAAATTTGCCTGAGCACCCACAAAGTGTGCCTATTAATATGCTGGTGAAAGTACAGGGTACGCCGATGGAAAATGTCGAAGACTTAGATGGCTTCGAATTTATCCGTACCATAGCAGTCGCCCGCATCATGATGCCACAAAGCCATGTGCGTTTATCCGCTGGCCGGTCACGGATGAATGAACAAATGCAGGCGCTGTGTTTCCTCTCTGGTGCGAATTCGATATTTTACGGCGATAAATTGCTGACCACAGAAAATCCGGAAGCAGATGCCGATATGTTGTTATTCGCTAAGCTCGGTATCAATCCGGAACAGCGTCATGACGTATCAGACGAAGCCCATGAAGCGGCTTTAGCCGATGCCATTAAAGAGCAAAATACCCCTTCATTGTTTCACAGCGCGGTGTAAGTGTAGTGATGGACAGGTTACAGCGCTTTGCGCAGCAGATCGCCGATCGCAAAGTAGCTGGCTTGTATCGGCAGCATCCGGCTATTGATTCCTATCAGGGCCGTTTGCTGCAAAATAAGCAGGGCGCTTATCTTAATTTTTCCGGTAATGACTATCTGGGTTTAGCCACTGAGCCGCAGCTTATAAAAGCTCTGACAGAGGGCGCTGAACGTTTTGGCGTTGGCAGTTCAGGTTCACCTTTGGTGACCGGGTTTCATTATGCGCACCGCGCTTTGTCTGAAGCACTGTGCGACTGGCTGGCTGTCGACGATGTATTGCTGTTTTCCTCAGGTTTTGCTGCCAATCAGGTGATGCTGCAGCATTTGGCGGATAAAACTGACCAGCTGCTGTTGGATAAGCTCTGTCATGCCTCACTGATTGATGCTGCACTCAATAGCGACGCCCCTTACAAACGTTTTCCACATCAGGATTTAGCTGCCCTTGAGGTGTTATTGCAACGTTGCCCCTCAGCTTTAGTGGTGACTGAAGGCGTATTTAGTATGGATGGTGATAGTCCGGATTTAACAGCTCTATCTGCGCTTTGTAAAACAAATAAAGCGGATTTGCTGCTGGACGATGCGCACGCTTTGGGCGTGCTTGGCAAAGAGGGCAAAGGCAGCTGGGATGCGCAGGGGCTTGAGTCCGGCGATATGCTCTGCCTGATGGCGAACTTTGGTAAAGCCTTAGCAGGTCAGGGTGCATTTTTAGCGGGTTCGGCCACAGTCATTGATTATTTACGCCAGTTTGCACGGCATTATATTTACAGCACTGCGTTATCCCCTGCTTTGTGCTGGGCGATGAAAACCTCCGTCGAATTAAGCCGCAGCCAGCAGTGGCGTCGAGACAAACTGAATGACAATATTCAGTTGTTTAAAACTCTGGCTGCTGGTGCTGGTTTGACTTTATTGCCATCCAACACCGCCATACAGCCACTGATTATTGGCGATTCAGACAAAGCCATGTTGATAAGCGCTTCATTGAAAAAACAAGGCATTTGGTTAAGTGCTATACGACCTCCGACTGTGCCGCAGGGGAGCGCCAGGTTACGCATTACTTTATCTGCGTTGCATCAGAGTGACGATATTCGCTTATTAGTGCAAAAGCTGGAGCAATTGGTATGAATGCTTTGGCATTGACGGACGACATTGCCCGTCACTTCAGCCGTGCCCGAGAAAGTTACGAACATGCTGCACGGCTGCAACGTCTTGTTGCTGCTAAAGCCCTGACTTTATTAACGCCGACGGCTGGATTATTACTGGATTTAGGTTCTGGCCCAGGTTGGTTTCATCCAAAGCTAAAACAGCATTGCTCTGAACTTATAGCCTTGGATCTAAGCCATGACATGCTGCAAAAAACCAGGGCAGCACAACAGGCTACTTTGGTATTTCAGGCCGATGCTCAGTCTTTGCCTGTAGCGAGTACAGGCATAGACAGGGTGTTTTCCAGCCTGATGCTGCAATGGTGTGAACAGCCGGGGCTTGTGCTGCAGGAAATCCACCGTGTGTTAAAGCCAGGTGGTTCAGCCGTTATCAGTACCTTGCTCGATGGCACCTTGCAGGAATTTAAACTGGCATGGTCGCAGGTCGATAGCCATCAGCATGTGAATAAGTTTTTGCCTTTGGATTTTTATCAGCAGCTAAAGTGTCAGCATCCGGAATTGGGATTGCGGCTACAGACTGAAACTGTGCAGTTGGACTATCCGGATGTGCTGGCTTTGGCACGGGAACTGAAAGATTTGGGGGCAAATACGGTGACCCAGGGCCGCAATAAAGCCTTAACGGGCAAACAACGTTGGCAAAAAGTGCAGCATGCTTATCCATCTCGTAGCATCGATGGTCAGATCGGCGCCAGTTATCAGGTGTTGTACCTGACCCTGACCAAGCAAAACTCTGATTCATAACGGAAGAGTAAACATATGCAGACGATTTTTATTACAGGCACAGACACTGATGCTGGCAAAACCTATGTGGCAGTGACGTTATTGCAAGGCCTAAAAGCTCTGGGTTATCGCACTGTGGCGCAAAAACCTGTGGCTGCCGGCGTCAATGATACCGGTTTTAATACCGATGCTTTGCAGTTACAACAGCACGCAACAGAGCCGCTTAGTTATGATCTGGTCAATCCCTATTGTCTGACTGATGCAGTTGCTCCGCATTTGGCGGCTAAAAAAGCCGGGCTTTGTATAGAGCCTGCCATTTTGACCAAAGAGTTACAAAAGCTCCAAAATGTAGATGCTGATATAGCTTTAGTCGAAGGTGCAGGGGGGTGGTTACTACCACTGGATGATAACAATACTATGGCTGACTGGGTGATAGAGCATCAATTGCCAGTGCTATTGGTGGTCGGGATGAAGCTTGGCTGCTTAAACCATGCCTTACTGACGGTACGGGAAATTGAGCGCTCCGGCCTGAAGTTACTGGGCTGGGTGGCTAATTGTATTGATCCGGATATGGCGTATCAGCAGGAAAACATCATCTATTTGCAACAACAGCTGACCGTGCCATGCCTTGGTGTTTTGCCCTATCAGTTTGAACCACAGATCAATACCTCTCTTGCTGCAACCTTGATCAATACGATCCAAAGCTGATGTGACACTTCGCACCGACAGCGCCATTCATGTTTATTTACAATTGCTTGTCGCACTTTGATTGAAAAACACCGTCTAAGCCATATATTACAGGTAATTGCTTAATAAACGAGGTATCTATGAAGCGAGTTATACTGTTCCTGGCCACAAACCTGGCGGTAATGTTGGTGTTAAGTGTTGTACTTAGCATCGTCTTTAGAGTGCTGGGCATTGATAGCCGTAGCATTGGCGGCTTGTTGGTGTTTGCAGCAGTATTTGGTTTTGGTGGTTCTTTCATTTCGCTGTTTATGTCGAAATGGATGGCCAAACGTTCAACAGGAGCTGTAGTGATTTCTCAGCCCCGTAACGCCACCGAACAATGGCTGTTTGATACAGTGCGTCGTCAGGCACAACAGGCGGGTATAGCGATGCCCGAAGTGGCCATTTATGATTCTCCTGAAATGAATGCTTTTGCCACCGGACCCAGTCGTAATAATGCGTTGGTAGCGGTCAGCACGGGTTTGATGCGCAATATGCGTGAAGAGGAAGTCGAAGCAGTACTTGCACATGAAGTCTCACACGTGGCCAACGGTGATATGGTGACCCTAACCCTTATCCAGGGGGTGGTGAATACCTTTGTGATTTTCTTTGCCCGTTTGATCGCAGGGGCTATAAGCGGTAACCGGAATGACGAAGGCGGTGGTGGTAACGGTTTTGCCTATATGATCACGGTCTTTGTGCTGGAAATGGCCTTTGGTGTGTTGGCCAGCATCATAGTCATGTGGTTCTCCCGTCAACGTGAATACAGAGCTGATGCCGGTGCGGCAAAACTAGTAGGTGCCAATAAAATGGTGGCAGCGCTGGAGCGTTTGCGTAATAACCACGAAAGTCAGCTGGAAGGCTCTATGATGGCTTTTGGTATCGCCAGTAAGCCAGCGACCTCCGAATTGTTTTTAAGTCATCCACCACTGGAAAAACGTATTGCTGCATTACGCGGTGGATTTTAAATAGGCGGAATGAATGGAAAAAGGAACTTCGGTTCCTTTTTTATTAGGTTTCAATTAATTCATGACAACCTGGTTACGTCCGGCCGCTTTTGCCTGATATAAGGCTTCATCCGCCGCCTGGATAAGGTTAAAGGCTGTAGTGCCATGCTCAGGGTAGACAGCTATGCCAGCTGAGACAGTGATACTAATGGCCTGATGTTTGGCAAAAACCTCGGCCTGCTCAACATGAACCCGCCAGTTTTCAGCCAAATGTCTGGCTTGTACCGAGCTGGTGTTGGGTAAAACAACCAGGAACTCTTCGCCACCATAGCGGAACAAAATATCGGTTCTTCTGCTTTGGCGAAGTAAATGTTTAGCTACCAACTCAATGACTTTATCACCTGTTTGATGGCCATACTGGTCATTCAATTGCTTAAAATGATCCAAATCGAGCATTACTACGGCCAAAGGCTTTTGGTTACGTCTGGCTAAAGCTAATTCCCGCTCCATAAATTCATTCAAAAAACGGCGATTGTATAAATTGGTCAATGGGTCGCGGATGGATTGCTCCTTGATGCGATTCTTCAGACGTTCAATAGTAAAAAGTCGTTGTTCAAGGACTTCGTTCTGACTTTTCAGTAACTGCAAGGCTTGCTCCTGTTCGGTAACATCTTGCATCACCAGTAGGTAATTTGCCGAACAGTGATCAATGACCGGGTCCATAAACAATCTGTAGTGGCGTCGATCTCCTTCGTCGGTATGATGACACCAATCAGATGTTGTTTTACCTTTACTTAGTAAGTGGAATTTGTGGACAAAATCTTTCGGTAACTTATTAAAGCCCTGTGTACGGCTAGTAGGTTTTAAACAAAACAACTGCTGAAAAGCCTTGTTGCTTCTCAGGAGTTTTGCCTTGTTATTGGTCTGAATGCGCAGCATCGCAAGCGGCATAGACAAAGAATCAAATAACTCTGTCCAGCCGGGTTCCATATTTATCGCTGAAGGTCCTTTTAACACGATATCTGAAGCTCTCCATAGTTTGACTGACTATAGGAAACATCTGGTTAAAAATACAGTTGAGCTCAATAAAAATCTGCAATTTTTAGCAGGGGCGGCTGGAATCTGATATTGACAGATACATTTGCTGGAAAATTTGTCAATTAGGGTCTAGTTTCAAGAAAAACAAAGACAAAGGAAAAAGACGAGATGCCGGTAAACTCACAACTGAACGACGAAATTCGTATTCTGACCTTGTTCAATCTGGATACTTCATTGGAGGGAATTAAAGCTCATAAATCAGCAGATCCAAGCGCAAAAGAAGCAATTGAACGACTATACAAGAAAGGTCTGCTGACTCAGGCCGATGGTGGTTATTTGACTGATTTGGGTCGCAATTGCGCGGAACATCTGCAGAATGCATTACGGATACTGAGCTCCTGATCTGATTGTTGTTGCAGATAATTGACGGAGCAGACTGTAGCAATGCTGCAACTGCTCCTGTTGTTCCGCAAATTCAAAGTGCTGATATGCATTGAGTAATTGCCTTATTTTTTCTTGGTTTTCCGGGTAGGACTGCATTAAACCCGTGAGATAAGATTCGATACTCTGATACTCAGCTTTTTCTCCGTAGGGCTTGAGTACCTTAACAATCAACTGCCTAAGCCGCTGGTTTTGATTTGTTACTTTGCGCTGCAACATCAAATAGCCCCCGAGGCTTAGCAGCAAGAGGCTAAGTAATATAACAGTTGCCCACACCCAGGGCAGAGATTGCAGACTTTGCCAGAGGTAAAGCTGTTCGGTTTGATCAAAACTTAACACCCATACTGACCAATAATAGTCGAGCCATTCCAATTGGCCAAACCAACTGCCTAGCAAACCCCGCTCAAACAAATCGTCCAACAATTGTCGCTCTGTAATAGGTAGTGCATCTGACAGACCCTGGGTTAAACGTAATGG
>NZ_JAIWOI010000276.1 GCF_020217005.1 Rheinheimera sp.
TCAGGTAATTGGCTTGTTGCGTTTGGTGACTGACTTGTTACCGTACCATTTTGGACCGTTGCTTCTGCTGTCACCTGGATAGGTTCAATAATGCTTTGAATGCTGCCTCCGCTGATTTTTACACTGCCGCCGTCATTGCTAAAGATTTTAACCGGGCTCGATTGAAGCTCGACCTGTGCGGCGGCGTCACCAGCGTTGCGAACCGTGACTGAGCGACTTTGCTCAAACTCAAGGTTATCACTTTGCTTTATTTCGAACTCCGGTAAGCCTAAATGCGGGTCTGATAACACCACTTTACCTGTCAGTGTTCGCACGACCAAAAAGCGGCCCGTTAGCGGTATTTGCCGGATTTCACCAGGCTGTAACGTAATTAAATTCATTATTTCGCGCTCCTGTACGCTGACACAGCAAACACAACGGCCATCATTGCAGCACCTGCCATCAGCACTTTTTTCATGGCATCAATCATCAGGTCTTGACCGCCTAGCGCTGTGGTCTGGATTAGGGCTGCGTTGCGCTCCATGGCTGAATTCGCCGCTTCGATGCTGGCTGCTGTGGTGGCCTGATTTTGCTTTGCAAACTGTTCGGCGGCGTTGCTGATGGTCTCCCCCGCGTACATGGTCGATTCTGTTGCCTTTTGAATGGCGTACTCACTGACTGAACGAACCCCATCAATTGCGCCCAGGCTGGTATTTTCTACCGACCTGATAGCTTTATCGCCAAACGCCAGCGCATCAGATGCGGTTTGCTGTGCCGCCTTGGTTGCCAGATAGGTTTGCTCTGTGGCGTTTTTTAATGCCGTATCCATGGTGTTACTGAGTGCTTTCACCACATCTGAGCCAAACTCAAAAGCTCCATCTGCTGTGATGGTGACATTGCCGCCCACCGTAGAGCCTGACAACTGACCCTCGAATTCCCTTATAGAGTTGTCGCTATTATCCTGCTGCCAATCCAAGCTACTGTTGTCGCTGTTGTCTGTGTAAATATCCGTGTTGCTGTTGTCATTTAACAGCGTGTTGCCATCGCCCAGGATGCCGGATAAATCGCCGTCAATACCCAGTGATGTGCTGTTATTGGTGGTATTGCTGGTTGTGCTGCTTTTCTTGCTGCCGCTAAATAAGCCCACAGAGCCCCCTTATAATTTTTTCCACAGGTAAATACCGACCAGGCCAATCACACCCACCACGGCGAATGGGATTGCACTTTCCCAGCCGCCGCCAAAATTAATTGAACCGCCGTTGGTGTTTTTGCCCTGAATATCCCCCGCCACCGCTGAGCCGCTATCACTCAGACCGCCTGACATACCAGGCAAGCCAGTTGCTAAAAGCGGGTTCATTGGTTGGTTACTCTGTCAGGCATCCCACGTTCTACGGGGTCGCGTGTTACTGGTGCGCCCACGTTGATAGGTTGCAAGCGGGTCGGTGTTTTAGAGATTGGCTGCTTTACCCCTGTTAAGGTATTGCTGCGGCTAATTACGGTTTGCACAAGTCCGCTTGGTCTTGTTATCACAGGGTTTGCCTGTTTTGGTGGGAAAAACTGCGCTTTTAGGTTTGTGAAAAAGTTACCCATGACCGCCTCACTTCATCATTTTGAAGGCAAACACGCCTAAGACCAGTGCGCCAATAATCATTGCTCCGGTTTTTGCTGTGCCTGTCTCAATGGTTAAACCGCCGATACTTATCACCTCTTCATTGAGTGGTGAACCGTCCCAGTCCCGACCCACAGCCGTTTGCTGTTGCCTCTGGTAGGCCGCCGAGCTGGTCGCATCGTAATACGCCTGTGTATCTGCGGGCAGAACACCAAGCTTTTCGTTAATTTTTGCCTGTACCAGCTGAGTTGAACCCTCACCGATACTTTCAAACACCTTGACGCCCGCCCCTGTTGCGGCCTGTGCCAGCTGCTGATACCACGTTAATGCTGGGGCTGCTGTTGCTGTTGCCATCTTTGCTGTCCTTTGATTAAAAAAGCCCACGTCTATCAGTGGGCTTTTTGTTTACCGATCACCGCTGTTAAGCCGCCGCTGATGTTGTGATTGCGTTCACCTGGTCGATGGTTTCCACCAACACTTTGATACCGCCCAGCGCCGTCACGTCATACTTAAAGGCCAGCTCTTTTTGTGCAATGGTCGGGAATGCACCTTCCCAATGAAAGCCAATATGCGCAGGGTCGAAGTGGAACACGTTAGCCACTGGCGCATTGTCTCCGCCTTCGCCTAAGTCCTGAGCGTTATCCACTGCGCTAGCCTGATAGACTTTCAAATCGTCGCGGTACACCTGCAACTTTGACACGTTGCCACTTAAGAAATGCAAGCGGCGTATGAAGTGCGAACCGCTACGCAAAGGCCATGACATATGATTTTCGCCGACAACAGACGGGTCGATATTGATGCTGTATACCTTCGGGATGAAGTAGCGCACAGGCTGGCTTGGCGTTACTAAGGCGCGGGCTCGCAGTGTTGGCACTGTAGCACCTGTATCACCAAAGGTGACGTACACGGTCAGCGTGTCAGAGGGCAGTGTCACCAACTCACCCAAGCGCATACTGTTTAAGGTGCTGGCTTCAGGGTTAAAGAAGTTGATAACGTAGCGGCCCGCCGCACGGCTGCGTTTTGTGTAGGCTTCTAAAACGCTTTTCAGGTCGTAGCCTGTGCAGTTCACAATCGTATTGCCGTTTAATTCCACTTCTACTTTTGCGATTTTGGTCACGTCAGTAATGTTTGAAATTAACTCAATCATCTGGAAGGTCGCGCCTGGTGTCACCTGAAGACTTGCGCGTTGGTTTGAACCCACGCCTACAAAGTTGTTCAGCTCCACAGGGGTTGGCTTAAAGCCGTTTACTGCAATTTCTAACAGGTTCATGGCTACCCCTTAACGTACAATGTTGCGAACAGCTGAAACGTTGTTAGCGGCCCAAATAGCCACCAGCGCTGTACCACCTGCAACCAGCAATAAAGTCATCAGGCTGTAGGTTTGTTTGGTTTGTAAATCTGGCATTTTTGCCCTCACTTAGTTGATTAAAATCTTGTCTGCTATGCCCCTAAAGGCTGCGCCAAAAAATCAACACGTTCAAAATAGATTCCTGAATTATCCCCAAAAGAGGGAATCAGAACATAATGCTTTTTTGCTCGTAATTCCCAATACCGCCGCGCTTTACAAGGTAATATTTTTTGCGTTTTTGGTTCAGGCTGCCAAGTTCTACAATTTCCGAAATTTGGCAATCCAGCTCTTCAGACCAGCGTTTTGCGTCCAGCGTGGCCCGCTGTGCGCCGACCACTAAATACTCCGCCTGAGTGATAAACGTCTTTGGCACTTCAGACGGGCGCTGAAATGAGAAATGCCATACCAGATTGAATTTCCGGCCTCCTGTGGCTATTTCCCCGATGCGGCCCGTTGCTTTGCCTGTGCTGTCGATGTACTTCGCCATTTCTTCAAACACAACATCTAATCGCCTGTTGCCGTCTGATGCTTTCCACATCACATCAGCGAACCATTCAGATTCTGTTTTATAGTCTTCTGCTGTTTTAAAGTCCGGCTGATACGCCACCACAAAGGTTTTACCACTGGCCCATGCTTCAGCGAATGCCTTTAAAAACGTGTGCCTTGTGCTGTAGTGGTAAACTTTTCTGCCACCCAAACCAGACAGCCTACGGATCCGATTTGGTCGGTAATCCCCGTACACGTCAAGAATTGCCACGCACTGGCCGACCAGCCCCATGAGTTTTACAGCCACAGTCTTTCCTGCGCCTGTGGTCCCGCAGTAGCAAGCCCCCAGCGGGTCTAGGCTGTTGTTAGGATTGATTGCCATGCGCTGCCGCCTCTTTTTCTTCTTTCTGGTACTGCTTATGGGCCTTGTACATGCCATAGCCCAGCGCCCCCAGCGCCATCAGTGCATCTATTTCAACCTTCCATTTGATAAACAGCGCTGAAGGTTCGCCCACGCCATATTTTACCAAGCAAGGCGCTATGCCTTTGGCTAGTTTGTTGGCGGCCTGTTCGGTCAGGTTGTAGCTGCGGCCTGTTGATTCCTGAAGGGCAAAGAACAAAAAGCCAGCGGCGTTTTTGGCGGCTTCTTCTGCAAGCTTTATGCGGGCTGGGTCTAACTCTGGCGGCATTTCCAGCGGCGGCAATTGCTCAACCTCTGTTTTTTCCTCTGCCGCCGTTGATTCGCCTAGCAATGCCGTAAAAGACGGGTCTAGCTGCTGGGTTGTCACGACTTCAGCACCTGGCGCGGTCACGCCATTGTCCACCTGGTCTGTCACTGTTGTTTCAATCATCTTGCTACCTTCAGTACAAGGCCGCCCACTGCCAACAGCAAAAGGCTGAATCCTGCGACTTTCTTAAGGATTCCGCCTTTTGGTGCTGTATTTTGTGGTTCCGGCTGGTTTTGTTGAGTTTCAGACACGCCCAATAACGGCGCGGACTGCGTTTTGATGGTGGGGCTCCATTCCTTCCCCAAATTTTCGGAATTTTCCGGATTATTTTCGGACTCAGATTCCGGAATTCCCGAAACTGCTTTTTGCAGTTTTTCCTGAAAAGCCTGACTGCTGCTTTTGTGGGTTCCGCATTTACACGCCAGATACAGCAGAGGCGAATTTTTTATTTTTCGAACTGGTGCTTGTTCGCCGCAGTGCGGGCAAGCGGTCATTGCTAAGTTTTCGTTTGCCATTACAACCCCCATGAAGCTGTGCAGCTGTGAGTTTTTGTCGTGTTGTGCGTTTGGTGCATATCCCATATTTTTTGCAGGGAATAGCCCAATCCTAAATAAACACCAGCCGTCACTCTGTTAGCTTGAAGCATTTTCCAGCTGGGTATTCCCAAAGGGCGGCGCATCATTGCGCCACCTTCTCAGGTTTGGTCAGCTTTTTAACCTGGGCCTCAAGCGAAGCAATTTTTTTACCCATGGCCTCAAACTGCTTTTTAACTTCGCTTTCACTGGTTAAGCCGTCCAGCTTTTCGGCTACGGTCTGAAGGAATGGGACAACATCGTCTTTTAGCAGCTGTTTTGCTGCTGCTGGCTGCTGAAATACGCCTAAATTATCAATGGCTTCAGCTTTGGTGATGATTGCTGCTACTACTTGCACCAAAAGTGCGTTTTGTGTTGTTTTGGTCATGGTATTGCCTCGTTGTGTTATGCCGCGCAACTGTCCCAGCTGGGTTCCGGTGCGTAGCTGTTAAAGTAATCGGTGATTTTTTCGGTGATGTATTCCCCGGCGGCGTTGATGTAAGCGACAAAGCCCGATTTTTTGCTGGTGAATTCTGCTAATTCGTTGGCGGCCCGTTCAAAGCGGTTCCAGAAATGCTCGTTGCGCTCCGGCTGGTTTAGTTCGGACTTACAGTTATTCTCACGGGTCCGAGCTGCGCGGTTTGCACCTTGCAAAGAGCAAAAGCGGCTCAGGCTGCCTTTCAGGTTGCCCAAACTAATCCAGTTGCGGCGGGTAATCATGTAGTTGTGTGCTCCGGCGATAATGCCCACGATTTTCTCCCGCACCGTCCCGCTGGCTGTTTCCTTGACGTGTTTAATTGTGTTAACCGGATAACTGCTGCGCGGTGCGTTTAGGCCGCCCATGAGCTGCACAAACTTACAGAACTGGCCCTTGTCTGCCGCTTCGCGTATGGCTTCTGTTTTTTCACAGGTTAAAGGTTCACGGATGCGCCGTAGTTCGCGCCAAACTGTGACTGGTGGGCTGCCGATAAACTGGAATTGACGGATACCCCAGCGGCTGGCCCATGCCCTGCACTTTTGGCTAACGTCTGCTATAGGTTCGCCAGTTTCGTTGTCCAGCTCCGTTTCTACATGGCTGGCGTTAATGCTTTTGCTGATGTATTTCGCTATATAGGCCACAGCGCAGCCCTTGGCAGGGTCTATTTCTTCCACAGTAAAGCGGTGCTGCTCAGCACCTTTTTCGTCGCGGTCATGCTGTAGTGCGTAGTGCTTTAGCAACCGGATCACCGACTCTTTAAAATCGGGCAACACAAACAGCAACATATGCCAGTGTGGGGTCTCGTCGTTGTGTGGCTCTACTACCCGAAGGCCAGATATTTTTATGTCCGATTCGCTTAATTCAGCGCGAACCTTTGCCCACTGCTTAGACAGGTAACGCTGAGTGTCGCGTGGGTCTGAGCCATTCCACTTTTTACCGCTGTTGTAGTGGTAAGCGCCTGGCGCGGTGATGGTCACGAAAATAGCTGTATGCCCTGCCGCTTCTGCCGCTTCTTTCATGCCCCGAATGCGGGCCATCATTTCAAGACGGCGAATTTCAGGGTTTGCGGTGCTGCCTGCTGCGGCTTCGCTCAGGCTGATAATGTCTAAATCATCAAAACCGTTTGCGGTCTCGCTTTCGGCTGCAATGAAATTGTTTTCAAGGAATTCTGCGGCGTCTTTTTGCTGCTTTACCCACTCAGACAGGCATTCTTTGCTGATATAGCTTTCAGCGCCACGGCCTACCATGCCCAAGGCGATAGCCATGTATTCCCGCGCTCTGGCCGCTGTTTTTTTGGCTTGGCGCTGCCACCATTTTTCATTGTCTAAATGGGCTACGCACTGGCTAATTTGCGCTGGCGTCATCTTTTTGCGGTCTGCACCTGGCGGCACAAAACCAAAGCGCTTGGCATAGGCGGCTAAGTGCTTATAGCGCGGTATTAATTCGTCAATGGTGATGTGACTGCCACGGCTTGAGGTGTAGCGCCAGCGGAAGCACTCAGAGGCCCAGCTTGTTGCTGTTGTATCTGTGCTTATCGCCGTTAAAGGCATTTTGATGCGCTTCAGCTTACCCATAATCAGACGTAGCCACACGTTAGCGGCTACATCGTCTTTTTGGTATTTGCTGGTATACGTGCTGATTAGGGTTCTTTCGTAGCGGGCTGGCAGACAATCCACCAGCTCATTAGACCAACGCCAATCACTTAGGGCTGAAACGGGGTAAGCACTCAGAGGCATGTTCACGCCTCTAGGCGTTCAATAAGGTGCAGTTGCTCAGGTGACAGGCACAGGGTTATAGGTTCATTTTTGAATACGCCTATATCCGCTGTGCCTTCTTCGTCTGCCCATTGGAATTGAAATGCAACCTCTGGCGCGGCCCTGTCGGGTCGAAGTTGCAGTACAAGGCCAATTCTTTCCTGTACGCTTGATGACATATAACCCGTTGGCGCAATCACATTTAAGCCGATCAGGTCTTTTTTCAATATGGCTGCGGCCCGTCCTGCTGAAACTCTGTAGTTGGTGAATTTCATGCTGTAGCCTCCAGACCTGCAAACTTTGTAAATTGAACGTCTGAAAGTCTTTTTAATGGCTTGCTTCCAGTGTCAAAGTTGTCAAGCAACACTAAGCCCTGATAGTGATGTATCACCGCGCATCTAAACCAATTAACGCCGCCGCGCTCTCTGTACATTGCATGCATTCCAGCCGCTGGAATGTAGCCAGTGACCGCCTCTAATTGCTCTGCTCTGGCTGGTCTCATGCTGGCAGCCTCCGCCCTTTGGCTGCCCTTTTCATTCGTTCAACCCTTTCATTGCCTAGCCTTTCTGCCACGGCTATTTGTTTTTTGTTCCAACTGTGCCATAGCGGCACTAATGGGGCTGTCATTGCGTGTATTAGTCTCTCAATTTGTATTGGGTCTACATTGAATTTAATTGCAACCCTTACATCAATCATCAGCATGTACTGAGCATGCAAAAGCGCTCTGCAAATTCCGTCTCTCATAAAGACCCCCCCGCCAGCGCTGCTAATTTGCTACCTGGCAACGGATCAGCATTTTTGCTTTGGCTGCCTTTCAGCCGGGCTTTGATTTGGTCGAGGTATTTGCCGTTCAGCTCGCACTGTGCGATTTGCTCGGGGCTGCGGCTGATGGTGACTGACTGTTTTATGTAATTCATTGCAGACTTGATGCTGGCTTGTGCTAGTGGGTCTTTGGTGGCTTGTGCCAGCAATAGCTTATAGCCGTTGTATGCTGGCTTCAGACTCTGTTCAGGTCTGGGCACTACTGTATGTTTATCCATGTGTTCGGCTCCGCATTGTTTTGACCGCCCTACACACCGCCCCTACAGCGGTCGGGCTGGGTTAGCCAGTGAGGATTCCAGCTAACCCGCCCATAGGGATTTGCTTTTCAGGCTTTGTTCTTGGGGAATAAACCGAAAGCACGCTGATGATAGTCAATGAGCATATACACGTAAATGCGCATTTACATGTTGTTGGCTGTTAGCTATGCGCCTAAACTTCACAAGGAAAATGAGTTCTTGGGGGAACTAAAGTGAAAACAGTCGAATATATAGATGCGCTGATAGCAGCGTATTTACTGGAGTCTGATTATCAACTTGCAAAGAAACTTGGTGAAAGTAGAGCCAGAATCAGCCAGTACAGAACTGGTCGCAACATTATGGATGATGACTTTGCTATCAAAACAGCTTACATGCTTGACCTAAACCCTTTAGCGGTGCTGGCTGACGCTCACATTGAGCGCGAAATGAAGCGTGGCAATAATTCGATGGTAATTTTTTGGGAAGAGGTTAAAAAGTCCGGCAAGATGGACGTCAAAGTCCTGTCTAAAATGGTGGCCTAACACCTAAATTCTGCGGCGGATTTCCTTATCATTTTGATAAATTCGCCGCGTTCCTCCCCTTCTAAGTATCTGATTTAAAACGGTCTTTACATTCAGCGCTAAAAATAATGATTATTATGTTAAATTGAATATTGTTATTGGGTTATCAACTTAACCCGCTACCGTAATCCAGATGTTCCAACAGTATTAAAAGCCTTATGCCTGATTTAATTCATTTATCCGGCATAAGGCTTACTTCTATAGATTAAGCCGACTTAATACCCACCTGCAGTATCTGGTCGTGGTCGTCTATTTGACGCACTGTCAGTACTAACTGGTCCAATTGCACCTGGTCGCCAACCACCACACGTCTGTGGAATTTTTCGGTGATGTATTCGGACAAACTCTGGCTTGGATCCTGGTCTTCAGCAAATTGAATGCTGTAGAAGCCATCCAGTTCGTTTAAGGTGATTTCGCCGTTTAATACGAAGTCACCGAAGAAATCCAGTTTATCCAGCGAGGTTTGCTCTGCGCTTGTGGACACTTTGTCACTGACAGCTTTTACATCTTTGGCTTTACTCAATACCAACAGCATATCGTTCAGTTGAAAGCTTGGGCTTTGCTCGGCTTTGATCCATTCGCCTTTACGCAGCACACCCAAATAGCTGACATCCGGTGACATATTCAGTTGCTGCCAGTCACTGTCGACAATAGGTGAACCTTTGCCGACTTTAAACGAAAGTACCTGTAGCAAATCATTACTGGCTACGCTGTCGAGTGTCATGGAGTGATCCGGGCCTGGCTCTGGTGGCACTTCGAGCTTCAGCCAGCGCGCTACTGGCGCTATAGACCAGCCCTGAATAAGCAAAGATACGATCACTACGAAAAACGCCACATTAAAGTACAAATCTTTATTCGGTACACCTGCTAACCATGGGAATAACGCCAGAATAATAGGCACAGCACCACGTAAGCCAACCCAACTGATAAACACCTGATCTTTCTTAGGAAAATGAAAAGGTACCAAGCTTAAAAACACCGCTATTGGCCGGGCTATAAAGATCATCACTAATGCCAGTATCAGCGCAGGAATTGCATATTCCATCAGCTTACTTGGCGTAACCAGCAAACCTAGCATCAAAAACATAATAATTTGACTAAGCCAGGCTAAACCGTCATGCATTCTCAGGATTTGTTGAATTTGCGGTAAACGGGCGTTGCCTATTAAAAAGCCCATCAAATACACAGCCAGAAAACCACTGCCGCCAAATTGGTTGGTTAAACCGTAAATCAGCAGTGCGTAAGATACGGCCAATAAAGGGAAAAAGGCTGCGCTTAATGGCAGTTTGCGGCAAAGTAAAACAAAGAAGCGCCCTGCTCCATAGCCTACTGCTGCGCCCACAATGGCTTGCTGAAAAAATACCGTCGACAAAGACCAATTCAATTCACTTTGACCGGCCAAAACCCCAACCAGAGTAAAGGTTAACATCACCGCCATAGGGTCGTTACTACCCGACTCTATTTCCAGTGTGGACGCTACCCGTTCTTTAATATTTAAGCCGGCAGACTGGAAGATTGAAAATACAGCAGCGGCATCTGTTGAGCTTAATATCGCCCCTAACAGCAAGCCTTCTAATAAGGTCAAATTAAACAGATAAGAGGCTGCGACACCTAAAATGCCGCAGGTCAGTACTACGCCCAACGTGGCCAATACAGCTGAAGGCGCCAGCACCACCCGAACACGATCCGGATGTGTGCGCATACCACCATCAAACAGAATAATCACAAGGGCAATAGAGCCAATCAGCAGAGCAACATCAGGATTGCCAAACTTGATGCCCAGCAAACCGTCTTCACCGGCCAGCATGCCAATGACAAGGAAAATTAATAATAAAGGCGCACCTAAGCGCGCCGAGATCAGAGTCGCAACTATACTGGAGAAAAACAGAGCCCCTGCAACCAGGATTGTTAAATTCACTGCATCCAAATAAAAGCTCCTTTTTTCTTAATGCGCGGGGTAAATCTCCCGGTAAATTTGTTGTAAAGCAGATAATGGATCGGCGGCTTTGGTAATTGGGCGACCTATCACCATATAGTCTACACCAGCCTTTAACGCATCAGCTGGAGTCATCACTCGTTTTTGATCATCAGCTGTGGCAAAAGATGGACGAATACCTGGCGTCACTAAGCAGAACTCTTTACCAAATTGCTGTTTTAATTCAACAGCTTCTTGTGCAGAACACACTACGCCATCCAAACCGGATTTTTCCACCAGACCCGCCAGTCTGAGTACCTGCTGGTGCGGCGTTAAATTAATACCCAACTCTACTAAATCACTTTGCTCCATGCTGGTCAACACAGTCACAGCAATCAGCAGTGGTTTCTCTTTACCAAAACTTTCTAAAGCTTCGCGGGCAGCAATCATCATACGACTGCCACCGGATGCATGTACATTCACCATCCACACACCTAAATCGGCAGCGGCTTTAACAGCCTTGGCCACTGTATTTGGAATATCGTGAAATTTCAGATCTAAAAACACATCAAACTTGCGCTGCTGCAGTTCTTTGACAAAGTCCGGGCCAAAGTGAGTAAACATTTCTTTGCCTACTTTTAACCGACATAAAGCCGGGTCGAGTTGGCTGACTAAATTTAATGCTACGGATTTTTGTTCAAAGTCTAAGGCGACCACTATAGGACTGGAGTTATTCATCAGGTTCTCTTCTATCTAAGATCAGCGACCGTCTATGCCGGTCATTGGCTCTACCGTTTCCCACTGCTGGCAAGACGGACAGAGCCAATAAGGTTGTTTGGTCTTAAAACCGCAGTTGCGACAATGATACAGTACTTTGGTGTCGAGATAAGCCTGTAGCATCTGCTCTATTTCAGCCAGGTGTGGCTCAGACGGGTTTTGTAACCGTCTGATTTGAATGAATTTTAAAAACAAGCGGATGTTCGGTTGTTGCCGCAATTTATCCGTTAGCAAATTCTCAGCTTGCTGTAGGTTGTCACCTGTCGCATAAAACTGTGCTAGTTCGGCCGTCGCACTGATGTTTTTATGTTTACGGCTCAATTCTGTGAGTAGCGCCTGCCACTCTGCTGGTTCTGGTGTGGTTTGCGCTACTAATGGCAACAACTCAGCTGCCCATTGCGGCCTTTGTTGTAGTATGGCCAGCAACAGCTCACGTGCTTCGTCAAATTCCTCTTCGGCAATAAGTTTTTTCGCCAGCTCGTATTTAGGCCGCAAGGATACCGGATAACGTTGGATCAATTGACGATACGCACCGCTTGGCACCGATTCTTTATGCCAGGCTTCACAGCTAAAGTTTGCAATACCAATACGTAAGGAGCGGGAATCTGTCTGTTCTACTACGGCACGGAAATCCATGGCTTTTTGCCATTCGTGAGTGGCTGTGAATAAACTAAAGAGTTGTTTTAACACAGCTTCACGAATGCTTTCAGCCTGGACCAGTGCACTTAATAAAGGTTCGGCTCTGTCGTATAAACCTGCACTGAAGTAGTCTTTAGCCAATTCGAATTGGATTTTTTGTGCCTGCTGTTTTGGCAGTTTTAACTGATGTAATTTTTCATGAATACGAATAGCTTTATCCCAGTCGCCACGACGACGGAACAGGTTGGCTAATGCCAGATAGGTATCGATAGTGGCGGCTTCGACATCAAGCAATTGCAGTAACTGCTCTATAGCTTTGTCTTCCTGATCAGTGAGCAGGAAATTTAAGCCTGAAGACAAATTTTTAGTAACAGAAGCCCTGCCCTTAAGCTCTTTTTGTTTTTCGCTGTTTCGCCCCATAAACCAGCCATAAGCGGCGGCAACGGGAAGTAACAGAAATAACAGTTCCAGCATAGGGGTCAGGTTTTATCGAAAGATTTAGTAAACCAACCTTTGGTTTTTGCCTTCAGAATAAAGGCCATAGAAACGCTCAGGCCAAGCAGAAAACCAGACACTAAAAACAAAGCTGCGATATCTACCACTCTGAGTTCTGCTTTTGCAATAAGGTAGTTAAATTCAGCAACTTGCTGATTCAGGGAGCCCAGTACAAGCCCAAAAATAATAAGGGCGATGATAATTACAACATAAAAAAATCTGGTCAAGACTCCGTCAACCCCGCTTTTTGCTAATAAGAGATCAGGTGTTAGCTTTCACCCTGTCACGTAATTCTTTACCCGGTTTGAAATGAGGCACGTATTTGCCATCTAATTCTACTTTGTCACCGGTTTTTGGATTGCGACCTACGCGAGGTGCACGATAATGAAGAGAAAAGCTACCAAAACCACGAATTTCGATACGTTCGTTATTCGCCAACGAAGTGGCCATTTGTTCCAAAATTTCTTTGACTGACGATTCAATATCCTTCACCTGGACATGAGAAAACTCAGTAGACAGTTTTTCGATCAATTCAGATTTGGTCATGGACCCTCCGCTGTATCAGTAGAATGAAGGACTGGAGCTGAAGCCCCAGTCCTTCTACACAAGCATCAATTAGTCAGCTTTTTGAGCAGCTTTGAATGCTTCGGCCATAGCGTTACCACCAAAATCAGTATCATCCTGCTTTTTGATCGTGTCCATAGCTTCTTTTTCTTCAGCTTCGAATTTCGCTTTGATTGACAGGCTGATTACGCGGTTCTTGCGATCAACACCCATCAGGCGAGCTTCTACTTCTTCACCAACTTTTAATACTGTAGTAGCGTCTTCGATACGCTCACGAGCAATGTCAGATACGCGAACGTAACCTTCAACACCACCTTCCAGCATTACAGTAGCGCCTTTCGCGTCAACTGCAGTTACGTTGCCTTTAACGATAGCACCTTTTTTGTTATCAGCAAGGTAGCCGTTGAACGGATCTTCGTCTAATTGCTTGATGCCTAAAGA
>NZ_JAIWOI010000269.1 GCF_020217005.1 Rheinheimera sp.
TGCTACTACAGCTGTGGCGTCAAAGCGATGCCATTTGTCTTGCTCCAGATACTCGACCCAAGCATGAGCATCTTTCTGCAGTACCTGCAGATAATCTCCTGTCGCTTGCCAACTGCCTCCCTGATAACCACCGACCACCCGGGCTGGAATACCGGCAGCCCGAAACAGGTAAGCTGCTGCTGAGGCATAATGACCACAAAAACCAATTTTATGCTCAAACAAAAACTGATCGATTTGCGCGTTTTTGTTTAGGGAAGGTGGGCGAAGGCTGTAGCTGAAGTTATAGTCCTGGAAATACTGGTACAGCGCCTTAGCGTAGGCTGAGGGTGTTGTATGCAGTAGTTTTAGTTGTTCTGCCAGAGCACTTGCCTGAGGGTTGGTCTGGCGTAAAACTTGATTTAGTTTAGCTTCTTCATTATTTTGCAGCGCAACAGCTAAACCGTCTGAACTCAGACTGTAAGCGAAACGTCTGTTTATCTGCGGGTAACTTTCAATCAGTCCAGCTGCTACCGGTCTAACCTGGCCGTCAGCTTGCTGCACCTGCCCAAGACTAAATAAGCTGCGTTGAAAATGAGGTTCAACTATAACCTGATAATGATATCGGGCTTGATGTCTCGACAAAGGGGCCGCTTGTTGCCAAAGTACCGGCAACCAGTCCTTGCCATCGTAGTGTTCAAAAACTTTGGCACGCCAATACAACTCATGCTGTAGCGGTTTGGCACCATCAAATTCAACTCTGAATGCCAGACTATTATTTTGCACTAGTCGTTCCAGACCACCGAGTGAAACAGAATCCGCCAGACCCGTTTGAGCTTGATGCTGACGATCAGTTTGCCAAAATGGCGGCAGGCGGGGAAAAAGTAAAAAAAGGGCGATACAAAGTGGCATTATCCAGGCCAGAAGCCGAAATTCAACAAATTCAAACTGGCGCTGATGCACGGGAGCAAACAATAAATAGTGCAAATATAAGTTCGCAAAAAATAGTACAAACACTGCAATTGCAAACCACAGACTTTGGTTGATCATAAAGCCAGTACTGATTAAGAAATACTGTACCCACACCAACTTTTTAGCCTGTCGTAGCTCTGCTGTGACTGAAAACAATCTTAAGGCTGCAGAGAAAAACAACAACTGCAGCATGGAATCCTGCATGTCTTGTTGCGATAGCTGTGAAAGCAGCAACAGACACAACAAGACAGCCAGCGCGTTTATTGTGGTCATGCGTATTGTTTTATCTGTCCGAACTGCGCTGTATTTAAATAGCAGTATGCAAATCAGTACCAGACTTGACCACCAGCTCAAGGCCTCTTGCAGCAGCGCGAGCAGCAGCAACTGGAGTAATAATGCAAGTCGGATGAAGCAAGGATTCAACATAACGCCAACGCCTGTAAGCAGCGGTGCAGATGTGGTTGTCCATTGCCCGCAGGGATTTTTTCACCAGGCGTACTTAGGCTGTACTGGTGGCCTTGGCTTTCTAACTGAAGTATCTGGGCGCAAAATTCTGCTAATTGCTGTTCCAGAGCAGGCCCAGACGTATTAACAGTCAGGTGCTTTGGTTGTTTGATTGAGTTGTTTGACGAATGTTGTCTAATCACTGGCTGCCACGGCGTTTTTGCCAGTCGCTTCCAGTCCAATGCAGAAGCTGGAGCTCCTGCCTGATAAGGCGCCAACTGATCGGGCTGGTCTGGCAGGTGTTCGGTTGCGACGGGCTGGCTCTTATTTAATGATCCCGCTTCGGGATACACCCAATAAAGCTGCGACAACTGAATATGGGTCCAACACCGGATCAGTCCAAAAGGATAACAGGACAGTAGCGTAAAGCGTTGTAACTGATAATAACCCCGACGCTTTGGATACAGATCCAGAACTAATTCTTCAGAGAGTGACTCAAGAGATAGGGGGGAGAAATCGTCTGAAAAGAGCTGGATCATTTTTTTATGTTGATAGTGCTCAAGTTTTACTCTTAATTGGATGGCATCTCCTGCATAGTAAAACGGAGCTGCGGTGCTGCTGAGTTTGAGCCGATACAAATTAAAAAAGGCGGCCAGTATGCAGCAGCAAAACAAAGACAATAGCAGGTAAGCGCAGAGTAATATCAGATTATTCTGATAATTGGTACCGAATAAGTACAGCAGGGCTATCAGCATTACAAACCAGCCGCCGTAAGAGGTAGGAAATACAAAGAGTACATGTTGTTGCAGAGTTAAAACCGAAGTTGCAGGTTGCCGTTTGTCCAACCACAACAGCAGTTTGGATTTGAACCAGGATTTAAGCCATGGTGTGAACCTGAGCATCATAGCGGACAAGGCACCTGACGTAACAATAGCTGACTCAGGTTTTGGCCGTTTCTGGCACCGCCAGGATTGAGTCTGTGCTCAGCGACTGAGGGGAATACCTGCTGTACGTCTTCGGCTGTTGCAAATAGGCGGCCACTGAGCAAAGCAAAGGCTTTGGTGGCTCTGAGTAATGCTTTTGCGGCGCGTGGCGACAGAGGTAGGCAATCAGGTTGTTGCCGACTGTGACTAACTAAAGCCAGCAAATAATCCATTAAAGCGTCACTGACTTTTACATGAAGCACTTGCTGTTGCAGTGCCATCAGCTGCAATTCGTTAAGACAAGGGGTAAGTCCTTCTAATCTTGATTGGCCTGAGTCCTGCTGCAAAATGAGCTTCTCGGTCTGCAGATCGGGAAAGCCAAGAGCGAGTCGCATCAGAAAACGGTCAAGTTGTGATTCAGGCAGGGCGTTGGTGCCCGCATGAAACAACGGATTTTGGGTAGCTATCACAAAAAAAGGTTTGGGTAACCCGTATGATAGACCATCGATTGAAACCTGCTTTTCCTCCATGGCTTCAAGTAAAGCGCTTTGGGTGCGTGGACTAGCTCTGTTAATTTCGTCTGCTAGTAAAATTTGGCTAAAGATTGCACCAGGTTTGAACTGAAATTCATGAGTGTCGCGCAGGAAGATGGATTGCCCCAGTAAGTCACCTGGTAGCATGTCATTGGTAAACTGCACTCTTTTGTACTGCAGTCCCAGGCTAAGCGCTAACGCATGGGCTAGAGTTGTTTTGCCAAGACCTGGTAAATCTTCTATCAATAAATGGCCCTCTGACAATAGACAACATAAGGCAAGCCGCACTGCTTCGGGTTTACCTAAAATCACCTGATTCAGCTTCTGCTCTAACTGCTGTAAAGCATGAATTTCCGCCATAACTGCTCCTGCACTGTAGCCGTTTTGTGCCATAAATCCGGGCGACAAACTGCTTGATATTTTCAGATGTTTAGACATCTGGGTGTTTTTGTCTGTAAATTGCAAACTATTTGCAGATTTCCGCACAATATAGTCATTTAAGCATTGAATTTAGCAGCCAATGAATTTACTTTGTCTGCGGATAAATAACCTAGTGACTAATACTATCAACTCAGAACTATAGGACTACTTAAAGTGACGACCTGGACGCCTCAAAGTTGGCGAGCTTTTCCAATCCAACAACAACCTCATTACGAAGATCAGGCTCTGCTCAGTGCTGTTGAGCAACAATTGCATAAATATCCGCCTTTGGTATTTGCGCAAGAGACTCGTGATCTCTTTAGTCAGCTCGGACAAGTGGCTGAGGGCAAAGCATTTTTGCTGCAAGGCGGAGATTGTGCGGAAAGCTTTAGTGACTTTAATGCACCAAAAATTCGTGACACCTTTAAAGTATTGCTGCAGATGGCTGTTGTCCTCACTTTTGCCGGTGGCTGTCCTGTAGTTAAAGTAGCACGTATGGCAGGCCAATACGCTAAGCCACGTTCCAGTGATTTAGAAACCATAGCTGGAGTGTCTCATCCGAGCTACCGCGGTGATATAGTCAACAGTTTTGAATTCACAGCAGAAGCCCGTAAGCCGGATCCAAATCGGCTAATGACGGCTTATCACCACTCTGCTGCGACTTTAAATTTATTACGCGCCTTTGCCCAAGGTGGATTAGCTGATTTACATCAGGTTAGCCGCTGGAATCTGGGGTTTGTTGATGCCAACCCTCTAAAAGGCCGGTATCAGGATGTAGCGCAACGCATTCAGGAAGCCTTACGCTTTATGGAGATTTGTGGTATCACAGCTGAAAATTCGCCTTCCATTCGTGAGACCTCGCTGTACACCTCTCATGAAGCGCTGTTACTGAACTATGAAGAAGCATTAACCCGTCGCGACTCCCTGACTGGAGACTGGTATGACTGTTCAGCCCATATGGTCTGGATAGGGGAGCGTACCCGTCAACTGGACCACGCTCATATAGAGTTTTTCCGCGGTATTAAAAATCCTGTGGGCGTGAAAGTGGGACCAGGGATGGATGAAGTGGACCTATTGCGCCTGATAGACGCGCTGAATCCGGACAATACGCCAGGCCGCCTGACTTTGATTACCCGGATGGGCGCAGACAAATTGGCAGAAAAGCTACCTGCTTTGGTACGTCGTGTTGAACGCGAAGGTCGTAAAGTGGTCTGGAGCTCAGATCCAATGCACGGTAATACTGTTAAAGCCAGCAACGACTATAAGACCCGTGACTTTGAGGCTATTTTGCGTGAAATTCGGTATTTCTTCGCAGTGCACCAGGCGGAAGGTACTCATGCCGGTGGTATCCACCTTGAAATGACTGGGGATAATGTCACTGAATGTACTGGTGGAGCTTATGGCTTGTCGGAGAACGACTTGAGTAAACGTTACACAACTCAGTGTGACCCGCGTTTAAACTCAGATCAGGTGCTGGAATTGGCTTTCCTGATTGCAGATACACTCCGTGCGGTCCGTAAATAGCAAAACAACGGCTGAACTGTTGTCTGAGCCTTCAGGCAACAGTTCAGCTGCTCTACGCGTTGCCATAGTTGGAGCCGGGGCTATAGGTTGTTATCTGGGTACTATGCTTGCCCAATCAGCAGATTTTGACGTGATCTTCATAGGTCGCGAACGAATGGCACTTGAAGCTGCTGCATATGGCTTAACTGCACAGGACTTGGATGGCGCTTGTTATCAATTGGCATCTCCGGCTGTTTATACTGAACTTGAAGCGCTGCGCACAGCGCAACTAGTGTTAGTGACAGTAAAAGCTCTGGATCTTCACTATTTGCTCCCCCAGCTAAAGCAATGTTTATCCGCAAATTGCCTGGTTGTAGCCATGCAAAACGGCGTAGCTTTGGCACCTTTGTATCAACAATTTCTTTCTCAGACTGTACTACGCGCTATAGTGCCTTTTAATGTAGTTAAGGTAAAAGCAGGGTTTTACGAACGCACTACTGGTGCAGCTATGATCTGGCAGCAATCTGATGATCCCAGGATCCGTGCTACGCTTTTGCAGTTAAGCCATCAAGGGATCAAGTCAAAACAACTGGAAAATATGAAAGCTGCCGAGTTTGGGAAATTGATGCTCAACCTCAATAACGCCATCAATGCGCTATCAGATTTACCCTTACAGCAGCAATTGCTGCAACGTCCTTATCGATTATTGTTGGCTGCAGCTATGAAAGAGCTGTTGAATTTGTGCCGACTGCTGAACATTAAGAGCTATTCCTACACCGTTGTTCCGAACGCTTATCTTCCGCTGTTAATGCAATTGCCTGACTGGCTGTTTAAAAGGTTAGCCAGGAAAATGTTAGCAATTTCGCCGCAAGCCCGCTCCTCAATGTGGGACGATATTCAGGCAGGCAAAGCGACCGAAATCGACTTTCTAAACGGTGCAGTAGTAACTTTAGCGCAGCAGCTGAAGCTTGATGCTCCCGTCAACAGAGGCTTAGTGCAACTGGTTAAACGAAAAGAGCAGGGCGAGCCGATCCGGCTTTGCCTCCTGCATGCGACCCGGCTACTGCAAGAGGCCACTGGCCAGAGCAAGTCTTAGTACTTTTGTCGTTTCAAACCCGTTTGCGATAAGATCTTTGCTGATATTTCTTCGATGGACAAATGAGTAGAGTTTAAAAAAGGAATTTTTTCCTTTTGGTACAAAGCCTCCACTTCATCCAATTCGAGTTTGCATTGCCGCAGTGAAGCATATTTACTGCCGGGGCGGCGCTGCTCACGTATTTTGCTTAAACGCTCAGGCGTAATAGTCAGGCCAAATAACTTGGCTTTCTGTTTTTTCAGCTCCTCCGGCAACCTGAGCGTATCCATATCTTCCTGTACAAATGGGTAGTTGGCTGCCTTGATACCATACTGTAACGCTAAGTATAAACTGGTGGGGGTTTTACCGGAGCGACTGACTCCCACTAAAATAATGTCGGCTTTGGCATATTCTTTTAGATTGACGCCATCGTCATTGGCGAGCGCATAGTTCACTGCGTCAATCCTGAAATCATAAGTCTTTTCATGCATGCTATGGGTGCGGTGTGTTTTAGGCATCGCGGCTATGCCCAATTCCTTTTGCATAGGTTCAATAAATGCATTTAGAAAGTCATAGCAAACACCGTCGCTGCTGTTAATGATATGTCGCAATTCCTCATCGACAAAGGTCTGAAAAATTAGAGGCCGGATTCCGGTAGTTTTATAACGATCGTTTATCCGTTGCTTTGCTTGTAAGGCGATCTCCTTGGTTTCAACAAATGGAATAGTGATATGGTCGAATTCAGCAGGAAACAGTGATAATAGAGCATGTCCGAACACCTCGGATGTAATGCCTGTACCATCGGAAATATAAAAGGCTGTTCTCACAATTTTCTCCATTTTGTAGTTATAAAATTACATAAAAATTAAGGTTTTATTTAACTTTGTCGCCAGTGTAGAATTGAGTTGCTTTTGTGGTTAACCATGTAAGCTTACATAACCTGCAACAAAAATTGGAGACTCATTGTGCAAGAATTCGTTGTTTGGTACCAGGACCTGGGCATGCACGACGTACCTCGCGTTGGTGGAAAAAATGCTTCATTAGGTGAAATGATCAGTAACCTGGCAAATGCAGGGGTGCAAGTACCTGGTGGTTTTGCCACTACAGCTTATGCCTTTAATCAATTTCTTGAACAGAGTGGTCTTAACGAACGGATTTATCAACTGTTGGATGGACTGGACGTAGATGATGTCAATGCCCTTGTAAAAGCTGGTGCGCAAATTCGGCAATGGGTGATAGACACTCCATTTCAAACTGAATTCGAACACGCCATTCAAAACGCATATCAACAGCTGCAACAAGGTTGTGCTGAAGATGTCTCCTTTGCAGTGCGTTCTTCAGCTACAGCTGAAGATATGCCGGATGCTTCTTTTGCAGGTCAACAGGAAACTTTTTTAAATGTACGTGGTTACGCCCATGTGATTGAAGCTATCAAACACGTATTTGCATCTTTGTTTAATGACCGTGCAATTTCTTATCGAGTGCATCAGGGCTACGACCACCGTGGTGTGGCTCTATCTGCTGGCGTGCAGCGAATGGTGCGTTCAGATTTGTCTGCTTCAGGAGTGATGTTCAGTATCGACACTGAGTCCGGCTTTGAAGATGTCGTCTTTGTCACCTCGTCGTACGGCTTAGGTGAAATGGTGGTCCAGGGCGCTGTCAATCCTGATGAGTTTTATGTGCATAAACCAACTGTGATGGCTGGTCGTCCAGCTGTGGTGCGCCGTAACTTAGGCAGCAAACTGTTGCAGATGGTGTATTCCAAAGACCTAAGTCATGGTAAACAAGTGGTAGTGGACGATGTGCCTGTCGCAAAACGTCAACAATTTTCACTGACGGATGCGGAAGTGCAGGAATTGGCAAAACAAGCCATTATCATAGAAAAACACTATGGCCGCGCCATGGATATCGAATGGGCCAAAGACGGTCAGGACGGTAAACTGTATATAGTTCAGGCTCGCCCCGAAACTGTGCGTAGTCGTGAAGATAGTAATGAAATGGAGCGCTTTGCCCTCAAAGGTACGGCGCCTGTAGTGGTCGAAGGCCGAGCTATAGGGCATAAAATTGGCTCGGGCAAAGCCAAGGTGCTGGCAAGTATTGCCGACATGGACCAGATCCAGCCCGGTGATGTGCTGGTAACTGACATGACAGACCCGGATTGGGAACCTATCATGAAACGCGCTTCTGCTATTGTCACCAATCGCGGCGGCCGTACATGTCACGCTGCAATTATAGCGCGTGAACTGGGTATTCCAGCTGTAGTCGGCTGCGGTGATGCCACCAAAAAAATCAAGAATGGTCAGGATGTCACAGTGTCCTGTGCTGAGGGTGATACAGGGTTCGTCTACGATGGCATTTTAGGTTTTGACGTGATGACGTCGCGTGTCGACCAGATGCCAGCCCTGAAAATGAAGATTATGATGAATGTCGGTAATCCGGAGCGCGCATTCTCCTTCGCTAAATTGCCACATGCAGGTATTGGTTTAGCCCGTTTGGAATTCATCATCAATCGTATGATAGGGGTGCATCCAAAAGCTTTACTGAATTTCGATGCACAAAGCGACGAACTTAAAGCGACGATCGGCCAGATGATGGCGGGCTACAGCTCACCTGTTGAGTTTTATGTAGGGAAGTTGACCGAGGGTATATCAACTTTGGCTGCCGCTTTCTCTCCTGAGCGCGTGATAGTGCGGATGTCTGACTTTAAGTCAAACGAATACGCTAACCTGATTGGTGGTCAGCAGTACGAGCCGCACGAAGAAAACCCTATGATAGGTTTCCGGGGAGCCTCGCGTTACATTTCTGAAGATTTCCGTGATTGTTTTGCTATGGAATGCGAAGCCTTAAAGCGGGTTCGCAATGAAATGGGCTTTACCAATGTCGAAGTGATGATCCCGTTCGTCCGTACACTGGAAGAGGCCAAAGCAGTGATTGACTTGTTGGCCGCTCATGGGCTGAAACGCGGAGAAAACGGCCTAAAAGTCATTATGATGTGTGAATTGCCGTCCAACTGCTTATTAGCTGAAGAGTTCCTGGAGTACTTTGATGGATTTTCTATCGGCTCTAACGACCTAACTCAGCTTACTTTAGGGTTGGACCGTGACAGCGGTTTAATAGCGCACCTGTTTGATGAACGTAATCCAGCTATTAAGAAGTTGCTGTCTATGGCAATACAAACCGCTAAGGCCAAAGGAAAATATGTAGGCATTTGTGGGCAGGGTCCTTCAGATCACGAAGACTTCGCTGCATGGCTGATGGAGCAGGGCATAGATTCAGTGTCATTAAACCCCGATACAGTGCTGGAAACCTGGTTGTATTTGGCAGAAAAATACGGCCAGTAATACACAATAACTTAAAAAAGCCAGCCTAAGTGCTGGCTTTTTTGTCGGCACTTTTCACTGATACCTTCAGGTTGAAGCGTCTTTATCTGGTGCTAAAAAAGCCAAAGCACTTCATTAACTTATTAAATTTTATTGATTTTTAGCTGAATGGCTTGGCTTCTTTGCCGCAATACCTTATAAATTAACGATGAGTAAAAATTAGCCGCATTCTGGTTCTACAGAAGGGAGGTCTAGATGAGTGACCCGGTGCTTAAATCCAAAGCCCTCGGTTTGATGTATGGCTTATTGGCCGGGGAAGTCTTGGGTTCAGCTGTCGAAGGCATTGAGGAAAAAGAACGCGAGGAGCGGCTAGGACTTGAACTAAATGAAATTTTATTGCAAAACCCATGGCAAACTTTGTCGGGTCAACCGACGGACAGCGGAGAACTGGCTGTGTTGCTGTGTAGGCTGCTGGCCCATTATGCCGAGTATCAGGAAGATGGCGCCTGGCAGGCGTATGAATACTGGCTCAGAACTGAACCTTTTGCTGTGCCAGACGATTTAAAACACGCTTTGTTAGGTGAACCAGATGAAGAAGGTTGCACGACCGAAGCTTTGGCCAGAGTTGGTCCTGTAGCATTAATGGTGCCTTATCAGTCATTACCGCAACTTGCGGCTTGGGCTATGGCTGATACTGCGCTGACGCATCCAAGCATGTTGTGCCAGCAGATCAGTGGCCTGTACGTGATGGCTTTGGGTCATGTGCTAGAAAATGACTGCAGTGCTGACGAGCTCTATCAGTTGATAAAAGACTGGGCTTCGCAACTCAAAGTA
>NZ_JAIWOI010000270.1 GCF_020217005.1 Rheinheimera sp.
GATAAACGTATTAGCAGAGCCATAGATCAGGCGTTGTTTGTACCTCCTGAAGATTTTGAACAGGTAGACTCAGCAGTGCTTCTGAGTTTTCAGAATGCTATCTGGCAATTGCTGTATGCGCAGGACTACATGGACGGCATTTTAGATACCCTGAAAAGAGGGGGGGATACTGCCAATAACGCTGCAGTTGCAGGCGCATTATTGGGTGCCTGCTACGGCGTGGCAGAGGTGCCTGAACTACTCAGAAACGCCATCACACATTGCAGGCCTCTAAAAGGTCAGTTTGGCGTGCGTCAACCCCGACCAGAATGTTGCTGGGCGAATGAAATTGAATATTTAACTGAACAGATCCTGATGGGCACAAAAAAGCCGGCGTAGCCGGCTTTTTACCCTATGGCGAATGCATTATTTCGTGTTACGGTTCTCTTCACAGGACTTCTTGTCCACACATTCACCGTACAGATATAAGCTGTGATGTGTCAGCTTGATACCGTTTTTCTCAGAAATCTCCAGCTGCTTACGCTCTATATCGTCATCTTCAAATTCAATGACTTTGCCGCAGTTTAAACAAACCAAATGGTCGTGGTGATCCATACGGCTTAACTCGAATACCGACTTACCACCTTCAAAATGATGGCGGGTGACAATGCCGGCATCGTCAAATTGGTTTAATACACGATAAACAGTAGCCAGACCAATATCTTCGCCTAACTCAAGCAAAATCTTATATACATCTTCCGCACTAATGTGCTGATGGTTAGGATCTTGCAAAATATCGAGGATTTTCACTCGTGGCAAAGTGACCTTGAGGCCTGCTTTACGTAATTCGGTATTATGATCTGACATGGACAGTTCTACTCTTTCTTGAATTTCAATTGATTATAAGGCCATTAACGACAGAAGCAACCTATAAATCTGCGCCTTGCTGAGGGGAAAGCGCAGACAAAGCACGAACGAGGCGTTAGAATTCGCCTAAAGAGGTCTTACCAGAGGTAGCTTATGCGTTGGGCATTTAACCCGGCCGTGATGCGGCATTTATTAAATTTGTGGCCACCGTTTTTTTTTACTGGCATCAAAGTAGTGGAGTTGGCACAGGATTACAGATATTGCAAAGTGATACTAAAAAACCGTGCTTGGACCCGCAATATCAATAGTAGTCAATTTGGCGGTTCTATGTTCGCAATGACAGACCCAATTTATCCCTTGATGTTAATGGGGGCTTTAGGTAAAGAGTATATGGTGTGGGATAAGCAGGCTGACATTAATTACATTACGCCCGGGCGCGGTATGTTAAGCGCAGAGTTTGTGCTGTCAGACTTAGAGCTTGAACATATCAAACAACAAACTGAAGCAGGCAATAAATATTTTCCGGATTTTGTTGTACATGTGAAGGATACAAAAGGTGAATTGGTCTGCGAGGTAAAACGTAAGGTGTATATTCGTAAAAAACCAAAATACAGAGATTAGAGGATTTAGCGGCAAAAAGGGGCAAAGACCGGACTCTGCCCCTTGTAAATTATAAAGCTTCCAGCTCTTTTAAGCTCAGCTCATCATAAATCTGCTTACACCATTGCTTGACGCGTTGCTCAGTCAATTCAGGCTGACGGTCTTCATCTATGCCTAGACCAACAAAATGATCGTTATCCGTCAGTGCTTTGGATGCAACAAAGTTATAACCTTTGGTTGGCCAATGCCCAACAATAATCGCCCCTTTTGGCTCGATAATATCGCGTAAAGTCCCCATAGCATCGAGGAAATATTCGGCATAATCTTCCTGATCACCGCAGCCAAAAATTGCCACTAACTTGTTGTTGAAGTCGATGTGTTCCAGCTCAGGGAAAAAATCATCCCAGTCACATTGGGCTTCGCCGTAATACCAGGTTGGAATGCCCAACAGCAACAAATCATAACTGGCGATTTGTTCCTTTGTACTTTTGGCAATATCCATCACGTCAAACAAATGCTTGCCCAGCTCTTTTTGAATCATTTTAGCGATATGTTCAGTGTTGCCTGTATCGCTTCCAAAAAATATACCTACTGTTGCCATAACTTTCGCCTTCTACCTGGTCAACGCTTGTTCTAAAACCCATTCTATATAGGCGCTACGTGTCATATTCTGCTGCTGTGCAGACAGACTCAGTTGTTCGTACAACTGCTCTGACACTTTGCACTCTATACGCTTTAAACCTTTACTTCGATCGCGTTTGATTTGATTGCGCTTGTTAAGCTTTAACTGTTCTTCCCGCGGCAGAGGGTTAGTCCTTGGCCGACCGGGACGTTTTTCATGCGCAAACAAATCTATGGTTGTGCGATCTGTGGCTATTTTAGCCATGTCGCGCACCTCATTTATTCGACAAAATACTCAAAAATCACCTTAGCAACAAAAACTGCAGGCGACAAAAACAACACTAACCAGACAAAAACCTTGCCAAATCTTGGAGCATTGCTTTTTTTCAACACATCCCAAATTGCCATCACAATAAACAGATACAGGGCACCAATACCCAGAAAAAGACCCAGAGTCTCAAACTGCTCAATACTCATATCGACCCATAGCCTGAAAAAATTGCGCGCACTATAGCACAGTTTTATTAGGAATTAATTGCGTTAACTCAATAAAAAATCTGTGACTATTTTACTGAATGCCACTGGCTTTTCGGCATGCAGCCAATGACCTGTACCCATAATAACTTTAGCTTTGCTCGTAGGGAAAAGTTGCAAAATCACGCTTTGATGTTCGGGCAGCAAATAATCTGAATCTGCCCCCTTTATGAAGAGCGTAGGGCCAGTAAAGGGGCCTTTGCTTTCTGGCGCTTTTAATAATTCCTGATAATTGGCGATCAGTGCTTTGATATTAAAACGCCAACGGAATTGGTCGCCTTCTTTATATAAACTTTTCAGTAAAAATTGCCGGACACCAGTCTCAGTGATAGTTAAGGCAAGCTGCTGATCAGCCTGTTGTCTGCTGCGGATCTGATCAAGATTTATACTTTCCAGAGCGGATAATATTTCAAGGTGCCTTGGTCTGTTTTGCACCGGCGATATATCCGCCAGTATTAGTTTGCTGACCCTTGTTGGATAACGCAGCGCAAACTCCATTGAAATTTTTCCCCCCATTGAATGGCCTAACAAAACAACTTGATCCAACCCCAAATGATCCAGAGTGTCTTTGATATCTTCTGCCATCAGCGCATAGGACATGTTATCGTGCCAACCAGAACGGCCATGATTACGCATATCAAGATTAACCACTTGCCATTGATCTGCTAAAGCACGGGCAATTACGCCAAGGTTTTCGTAACTACCAAAAAGGCCGTGGATCAATACAATAGCTTGACCTTGGCCTGTGATCTCGGTATGTAATATCATTATTTTTTCCGACTTAACGACCAGACTTTACAACAAAGGGCATGGTATCAAAACTGCTGGCTGGCGTCAGCGACTATGTATTTATATAATGGCTTCACACTAAAAACGCGGAATAACTTCATGAAAACCATCGAAATAGATGACGACCTTTATCAATTTATCGCCAGTCAGACCCAACAGATTGGTGAAAGCGCCTCTGATATTCTGCGCCGTTTACTGATTGTTAGTCTGACTGAAGCTCAGGCTCCTGCTGTGCCAGCTGCAAAAGTTGTAACTAAGGCCACCTCTGAAGTCATACCTCAGCCTTTGGCACAAAAGCCTGTGGTAACAACAGCTGCCGCAGAAAAATCTGGCTCTGTGTTTGACTTTATTAGCCAACAGGATTTATCTGCTGAGCAAAGCGTGGTTGGACGCTTTTTGTTTATTTTATCGGCACTGTCCCGCGCTCATCGCGGTGATTTTGCTCAGGTACTCGAAATTAAAGGTCGTAACAGATTGTATTTTGGTCAATCTGAGGCTTGTTTATTGGAAGCGGGTAGCAGTACAAACCCTAAGCCAATACCAAATACAGATTTTTGGGTTATTACCAATTCCAATACGACACGTAAAAAAATGATGCTGACTGAAGTAGCTACAAAATTAGGCTACAGTTCAGCAGAGGTTGAACGGATCCGCGATTTGCTATAAGGAGAGTTTATGTCTTTACATCCATTGGCTGGACAGACGGCACCGGCAGCCATGTTACCTAATATTGCGCAACTGATGGCAGCCTACTACAGTTTGACACCTGATGTGGCTGTGGCCAGTCAGCAGGTGAGTTTCGGCACGTCGGGACATAGAGGCGGTGCTTTAGTTAAATCCTTTAACGAAAACCACATTTTGGCCATAGTTCAGGCTGTAGCTGAATATCGCACGCAGCAAGGTTTCAGTGGTCCTTTGTTTCTCGGCAAAGATACTCATGGTCTATCTGAAGCTGCTTTCGTGAGTGCCTTGCAGGTGTTGATTGCCAATGGGGTAGAAACGCATATCCAACAGGCAGGTGGTTTTACGCCAACGCCTGTAATCTCTCATGCGATTTTGGCTTATAACAAAGGCCGAACCGAGGGGCTGGCTGACGGCCTGATTATTACCCCTTCTCATAATCCACCAGAGGATGGTGGCATTAAGTACAATCCACCTCATGGTGGACCAGCTGATACAGACGTTACAGATTGGATCCAAAAGCGCGCTAATGCACTTTTGGCTGCGCACTTAAATGAAGTCAAGTTAGTGAGTTATGAGGCTGCGTTGGCCTCGCCCTTATGTGTCAGCATCGACTATGTTCAGCCTTATGTGGACGATCTGGCTAACGTTATAGATATGGCTGCCATAGCCAAAGCCGGAATAAAAATAGGAGTTGATCCTTTGGGGGGTTCCGGCATAGCGTTTTGGCCTGTGATCGCCAAAACTTATGGTCTGAATATCACTGTGGTTAATGATCGTGTTGACCCGGCTTTTAGCTTTATGCCTTTGGATAAAGATGGGAAAATCCGCATGGATTGTTCATCTGCCTATGCCATGGCAAACCTGATCCAGCTTAAAGATCAATTTGACGTTGCTATAGGTAATGATCCTGATTTTGACCGCCACGGAATAGTGACCCGAAGTGGGGGGTTGATGAATCCAAACCATTATCTGGCAGTGGCAATAAACTATTTGTTGAGTAACAGACCGCTTTGGTCGGCAGATTTATTGATAGGTAAAACTCTGGTGTCTTCAGCGTTAATCGACAGAGTCACCGAAGGCCGTGGTCGTAAGGTTTACGAAGTACCTGTCGGTTTTAAATGGTTTGTTGAGGGACTGCACAAGGGCACAGTTGCCTTTGGTGGTGAAGAGAGTGCAGGAGCTAGTTTTCTGAGGTTTGATGGCACTGTCTGGTCAACAGATAAAGACGGCTTTATTTTAGGTTTGCTGGCAGCAGAAATGCTGGCGAAAACCGGAGTTGACCCCTATCAGCAGTATCAGTCTTTGACCAAAGAGTTTGGTTCGCCCTTATATCGTCGTTTGGACGCATCAGCCTCGGCAGAACAAAAAGCCGCATTGAAAAACCTTGATGTCAGCAGTGTAAAACAAACTGAATTAGCCGGTGATGTAATTCTTGCGGTGCTGACAAAAGCACCGGGTAATGGAGCTAATATAGGTGGTGTAAAGGTCGTTACTAAGAATGGCTGGTTTGCTGCACGACCTTCTGGTACAGAAAATAGTTACAAAATTTATTTGGAAAGTTTCGTTGATCAGCACCATTTGATACAGCTTGAATCTGACGCCAAAGCCTTTGTGGATGCGGTTTTCTCTGCAATTTAAGCCTCGAAAACAGCCTGTTAGCGTGTTGTAATAAAATTACGTTAGCAGGCTTTATTTCTGCTATTTCTTGACTATTGCCCTTCGTTTTTGTAATTTTTCTACAACTATAGTTATAAAAAAAAGCGGCTCACCGCTAAAAAAACCGGGATTTGGCAATGAAAAAAACTTCGACTAAAGCAAAAGCGTCAGTAGCTATTGCGGACCTTCCGAGCACGGAAGAATTAAAAAACAGCATTATAAAACATTTGCACGGCAGTCTTGGGACTGATGTGAATAAAGCCAGTCCACAGGCCTGGTGGCGTGCAACTTGTGCTGCTATTAACGAATACGTCTACGATGGTCTGCGTAATACCCAGCGTACGCATTACCAACAAAATACCCGTGCGGTGCACTATTTCAGTCTTGAATACCTGATGGGGCGGTTGTTCAGTAACAACCTGCATAATTTGGGCGTTTATGATGCAGCAAAAAGCGCCCTGGCTGAGCTTGGCCTGAACATCGCTGATCTGGAAGATCAAGAAGAAGATATGGCCTTGGGTAACGGCGGTTTAGGGCGTTTAGCTGCTTGTTTTATCGACTCCATGGCGACTTTAAATTATCCAGCCATAGGTTATGGTATTCATTACGAAAATGGTTTGTTCAAACAAGAGTTTTCAGATGGTCGTCAAATCGAGCGTCCGGACAGCTGGCGTGAATATGGCAACCCGTGGGAGATTTGCCGTCCTGAGTCTATTCAGGAAATTTCAGTCTACGGTTACGTAGAAACCACTTATGACTTGCAAGGCAAAATGAAAAAGGTATGGCACCCTGGTCGTATCATTAAAGGTGTGCCTTGGGATATTCCGGTCGTGGGTTATCAGGGCAGTTCAGTCAACGTTTTACGCCTGTGGGAAAGCCGTGCCAGCGACTTCTTCAACTGGGACGTATTTAACTCAGGTGGTTATATCGACGCTGCACGCCAGAACATCGAAGCTGAAACCATCTCTAAAGTGCTTTATCCAAACGATGAAACTGATGCTGGTAAAGAGTTGCGTTTAATTCAGCAGTACTTCTTCTGTTCTTGTTCCTTGAAAGACATTATTCGTCGTTACAAACGTGCTAATGGCGATGATTGGAGTAAGTTCTCAGACCAAGTGGCAATCCAGTTGAATGATACCCATCCAGCGGTAGCTATTCCTGAGCTGATGCGTATTTTGGTCGACCGTGCTGAAATGAGCTGGGACGAAGCCTGGAATATTTGTCAGAACGTTTTTGCGTACACTAACCATACCTTGTTACCGGAAGCTCTGGAAAAGTGGTCAGTACGCTTGTTCGAAAAAGTATTACCACGCCACCTGGAAATCATTTACGAAATTAACCGTCGTTTCCTGGTGGAGCAGGTGGATGTATTATGGCCTGGCGATAACGATAAAAAACGTAAGCTATCTATCATCGAAGAAGGCCATGAGCCCATGGTACGTATGGGCCATTTGTCTGTGGTTGGCTCTTTCCGTGTCAATGGTGTGGCAGAAATTCACTCGGAGTTGGTTAAATCCGACTTATTCCCAGAAATGGTTGCGTTATGGCCGGATAAATTTACCAATGTGACCAATGGCGTTACGCCGCGTCGCTGGTTAAAAGCTTGTAATCCCAGATTAGCCAAGTTGTTGGATGAAACCATTGGTGACGAATGGCCACGCGATTTAAAACAACTCGGTAAATTTGCTGCGTTTGCTGATGACCCTGCCATCCAGGACGCTTTTATGGCGATTAAGCAGCAAAACAAAGCTGATTTAGCGACGGTTGTGAAAAAACTGACTAATATTAGTATCGACCCGCACGCAATTTTTGATATTCAAATCAAACGCTTGCATGAATACAAACGTCAGCATCTGAACCTGTTACATATTCTGGCATTGTACCGTCGTATTCTGCAAAACCCGGATTACGATATGGTGCCTCGCGTTTTTCTGTTTGGCGCTAAAGCCGCCCCGGGTTACAAACTGGCAAAAGAAATTATTTATGCCATTAATAAGGTGGCTGAAAAGATCAATAACGATAAGCGAGTGAAAAACCGTTTGAAAGTGGTCTTTATGCCTAATTACCGTGTCACCCTGGCAGAAAAGATGATCCCTGCCGCTGACGTATCTGAGCAAATATCTACTGCAGGTAAAGAAGCCTCAGGTACTGGTAATATGAAACTGGCATTAAATGGTGCTGTAACCGTAGGTACGCTGGACGGCGCCAATATAGAAATTGCTGAGGAAGTTGGACCGGAGAATATTTCGATCTTCGGTTTAACTGTGGACGAGGTCAAAGCTCTGCAAGCCAAAGGTTATCACAGCTGGGATTATTATTATCAGGACGCTGAAATCAAAGCTATCTTGGACTGGCTGGAAACTGACTACTTTACACCAGGCAAGCCCGGTGAGTTGTCAGCTATTAAACGCAGTTTGCTGGAAGGGGGTGATCCATACTTAGTTCTGGCAGACTTCCAGTCGTACGTGAAGGCTCATGAAAAAATCGATGCCTGGTATCGCGATCAGTCAGGTTGGGCAAAAAAAGCCATCCTGAATACTGCACTGATGGGTAAATTTACATCAGACCGTTCTATTGAAGATTATGTAGCAAAAGTCTGGAATCTGGATTCTTGTAAAATTAGCCAGCAATAAGCCGATTTAAGTTAACCGCTTCACATCAAAGCCCACTTCGGTGGGCTTTATATTTGGCATGAAGAACACAAACAGTGCGACAAAAAAGGAGCCTCTGAACTATTTGTTACAATTTGCAGTCCTAGAAGGCATTGGGAAATTGTTTTCGCACCCCCATTAAGTTTACAGAGCCAATAAACAGGCGTTTTAAAGAGAGCAATGAATGAATTATCAACAGCAAGCCCAGCAATGGCAGGCTTTATTCCGTCAGAAACAGCAGGGTAGTTTCCTTAGCCGTGTGCTGCTATGGCTGGTCGCCGGTATCATGCTGGTGTTTGCCATGGGCGTATTACTTTTTGTACTGATGCTGAGCTGGTTACTGATCCCGGTGTTTTTATACAAAAGACATCAGCTACGTAAACAAGGTAAGTCGTTTTTCCAACAGGCCCAGCAACAACAGCAAAGCCGTTCGTCAGAGGGCTCTGGCCGGGTGATTGAAGGCGAAGTGTTGGAACGTAAAAGCGACCACTAAGCAATTCACTCACAAATGTAAGCAAAGCAGGGCTTTGGAAAGGTTGTAATTTTTTTCTAACGCCCTGACCATCCATCTTGCGCTTTGGTATACTCGGCCCAGTTCTAAATCTGGTGCGTCTTATGATACCGAAGTTAACTGCAACCGAAACAACTGATCCTCAGGTCCAGGTCTATGTCACGGCTTTAACAGCTGCTGGTTTTTCCGGCGATATTGAAGTCAGTTATGCCAGCCGTTTAGCTGTAGCCACAGACAACTCTGTGTATCAACAACTACCTGCCGCTGTGTTATTGCCTAAATCTGCTGCTGATGTGCAGCTGATTTGTTCTCTGGCTCAGACATCAAGTTTTAGCTCCATCAAATTTACACCACGAGGTGGTGGCACAGGCACTAATGGCCAGGCTTTAACTTCTGCTGTGGTAGTGGATTTATCCCGCCATATGCGTGAAATCATTGAGATTAATGTCGAAGAACGTTGGGTGCGGGTGCAGGCTGGCGTGATTAAAGATCAGCTGAACGCCTTTTTAAAACCTTATGGCTTTTTCTTTTCGCCGGATTTATCTACGTCAAACCGCGCTACTATAGGCGGCATGATCAACACCGACGCTTCAGGTCAGGGCTCTTTGGTCTACGGCAAAACCAGTGACCACGTGTTATCCCTCGATACTGTACTGATTGATGGCACGGCGCTGCATACTCATGTGATGCCGATAGCTCAGGCAGAGCAGTTGGCAGAGCGGCAGGACAGCATTGGCCGGGTCTATCGGCAGGTACTCTCCAGTTGCCGCGATTTCCGTGCTGATATTTTAAAAACCTTTCCGCGTTTAAACCGCTTTTTAACAGGTTATGACTTAGAGCATGTGTTTAACGAGGATTTAACTCAGTTTGATTTATCCCGCGTTATAACGGGTTCTGAAGGCTCTTTGGGTTTTGTGGTGGAGGCCAAACTCAATATCACGCCGATAGCCAAATACAAATGTTTGGTTAACGTGAAGTACGACAGCTTTGAAAGTGCTCTTAGAAATGCGCCATTTTTAGTGGCCGCTAAGGCAACTTCAGTCGAAACTGTCGATAGCAAAGTACTGGATTTAGCCCGTAACGATATTATTTGGCATCAGGTCAAAGA
>NZ_JAIWOI010000271.1 GCF_020217005.1 Rheinheimera sp.
CTTTATCGAAGATGTGCCAGGCAAGACCATGCTGGGCCTGAATATGGTTGAATACAATGCTGAGGACGAAGCCGATATGGCGCAAAAAGTCCAGCAGTTAGAAGAGCGGCTGCAGCAGTCCGTAGCAAAGGGGGAGTCTGGTATTATTGGTTATCAACTGACTTATGATAACAACGCCATTAACCAGATTTATGCGATGCGCAAAAAGGCGGTTGGTCTTTTGGGCAACGCCAAAGGCAGTAAAAAACCTATTCCTTTTACGGAAGATACGGCAGTTCCTCCTGAAAATCTGGCTGATTTTATTATGGAATTCCGCGCTTTATTAGATAGTCATGGTCTGGCTTATGGCATGTTTGGTCATGTGGACGCAGGTGTGCTGCATGTGCGTCCGGCTTTGGATATGTGTGACCCGGAGCAGGAAAAACAGTTACGCGTGATTTCTGATCAGGTGGTAAAACTGACCGCAAAATACGGCGGTTTGATGTGGGGCGAACACGGCAAAGGCTATCGCAGCGAATATGGTCCGGAGTTTTTTGGCGAGGCTTTATTTACCGAGCTGCGTAAAATCAAAACGGCGTTTGACCCCTTCAACCGTGTCAACCCAGGCAAAATTTGTACACCTATCGACAGCAGCGAGCCGTTGGTCAGTGTGGATGATGTAAAACGTGGCTTTTACGACAGGCAAATCCCTGTCGTAGTGAAAGAGAGTTTTGACAGCAGCTTAAATTGTAACGGCAATGGCCTGTGTTTTAACTACGAAGAAAATTCACCTATGTGTCCGTCCAGTAAGGTCACCAAAGACAGACGACACAGCCCTAAAGGCAGAGCAGGATTAATGCGCGAGTGGCTGCGATTAATGAGCAATCAGGGCGTGGATGTATTGGCGCAGGAGCACGAGCTGCTGAATAATTCCCGGACTCTGTCTGGTGTGGTGGCCAAAATCAAAAACAGCTGGCAGAAAAAGCAGGGCCAGTATGATTTCTCCCATGAAGTGATGGAGGCTATGGAAGGCTGCTTGGCCTGTAAGGCCTGTGCAGGTCAATGTCCAATTAAAGTCGATGTGCCATCATTCCGCGCCCGATTTATCCAGCTGTATCACAGCCGCTATTTAAGGCCTGCGAAAGATTATCTGGTTGGAAATATTGAGCGTTCGGCACCGCTACTGGCAAAAGTGCCAAGACTGGTTAACTTTTTTCTGCAACAAAACTGGATGGCAAGCCTGCTGAAAAAGACTGTGGGTTATGTCGACACGCCACAATTGTCGGTTCCAACCTTAAAGCAACAAGTTGCAGGTAAGTACAGCTTTGATTTAGCAAGGCTTAAGGCTTTGCCCGAGCAGGAAAAACAAAAACTGGTGCTATTGGTGCAAGATCCTTTTACCAGTTTCTATGACGCGGACTTAGTGTCTGATGCGCTGCAGTTAATCGAAAAACTTGGCTTCAGGGCCGTGCTGTTACCATTTATGCCCAATGGAAAACCTCAACATGTAAAAGGCTTCCTGCGCGATTTTGCTAAAACAGCAAAAAATGCTTCTGATTTTTTAAATCAGGTCGCAGCATTAGGGGCTCCATTAATTGGTTTAGACGCTTCCTTAGTTCTGGTGTATCGCGACGAATATGTGAAGGCTCTTGGCGCTCACCGGGGCGATTATCAGGTGGCATTGTTCCATGAATGGTTAGTGAAACAAGATTTACCAGCCATCCAGACTCAGCAAAGCTTTAGTTTGCTGGCGCATTGCACTGAAAAAACGGCGCTACCAGCGACTGAAAATCAGTGGAAACAGATTTATGCCAAAGCTGGCCTAGAACTCAAAGCCATTGCTGTCGGCTGCTGCGGTATGGCTGGAACCTATGGTCATGAAGCCCAGAACTATGACAAGAGCAAAGCTCTGTACGAAATGAGCTGGCAGCAACCTGTGCAAAGCTTCGGTGCGGATCAAGTGCTTGTGACAGGATTCTCCTGTCGTAGTCAGGTCAAGCGTTTCGAAGGTGTTAAACCTAAACATCCGTTACAACAATTACTGAAACTACTCTAATTGATACTAGTTTGAGTTGTTTGACCCGCCGGGACAGCATTGCTGTTCCGGCACCTTTATTATTGTTTTATTGAACCCCATTCCTTCATAACTATTCCCTTCAATACAAACGAGTTCAGCTTAGGTTTATGCCATTGAGCTATGCTAGCCATTGGCTTTTTAATAACTTCACCCAAAGGAAGATGGATATGAATTGGTTTAAATGGCTGCTCGCGGTCGTGGCAGGCTTTATCGCAGTAGCTGCCTTTTATCTGCTGGTCGTGTTTGATTTAAATGACTTTAAAGCGGAAATTACCACCAAGGTTGAACAACAAACCGGACGAGAACTGCAGATAGCAGGGGATATTGGCTGGACTATTTACCCTAGTCTTGGGGTGTCTTTGACCGATGTAAAACTATCGAATCCAAAGGGGTTTGCGCCAGAGCAAATGCTGGAAGTGTCCGAATTGACAGCAGCCGTCGCCTTGGTGCCATTGTTTAACAAGGATCTGCAGGTTCAGCAGCTGTATTTAGACGGTGTCACCGCCAATCTGGTGACCCGAAAAGATGGTAGCTCCAGTATGGATGGTCTGACGGCAGATAAAACGATCGCTACTAATGAAACCGGAGCTGCGACCAGCCAACCAGTGCAACTACAGGATCTATCCATTAGCAACCTGCAATTAAATCTGTTGACTGAAGGTAGTTCAGAGCAGCGATTAAGCTTGAAATCACTCACATTAACTGATTTTAAAGCCAATGAATGGGCGCCGCTGGATTTTGAACTGGTCGTTTTGTCTGGCCAAACCCAGCTGGATGTCAAAGGTTCTGCACAATTGCAATTGAGTGAAAACAATCAGTTAGTGCTGCTAAAAGACTTTGTTGTAGAGACTGAATTTACGGGTGTCCCGGTCAAACAGCTTTCTCTAAAGACAGAGTTAACACTGGCACTGGATAAAAAACAGCTGGAGTGGCAGTGGAAAAAGTTACAACTGGATGAGATTAAAGGTTCAGGCCAACTGTCAGTGAATTACGCTAAACAAGCCGTGATTAAACTGGATCTGCAACTGGATGAAGTGGACACAGCTTCTTACATCTCTGACAACAGCGCGGAGCAAGCAGGTACAACAGCTCAGCAAAACAGTGCCGAACCTGATTTATCAGCGCTGCGCCAATTTGATCTGGATTTAAAACTGGCAGTGAAGACATTCAAAGCCGCAGGTCTGCATACAGAAAACCTGCAATTGGCGTTGACCAATAAAGCGGGGCTGGTTCAAATTCAAAATGCCAGCGCAGATTTGTACCAGGGCAAAGTTCTGGCCAAAGCTACGCTGGATGCCCGCAAAACCCCTGTCAGCTATAGCTTCAATAAACAACTGTCCGGTCTGGCGCTGCGGCCCATGCTGATGGATGGCGCTGATATTGATTTATTAAGCGGCGCTGCAAAACTGACTATTGAAGGCAAAGGTCATAGTTTGCTACCGGAGCAGATCAAGAAAAACCTGCTGGCAACCGGCAGTTTTGAAGTGACAGATGGTTCTTTGTATGGTGTTAATATCGCGCAAATGATCCGCAATGCCAAAGCTACGCTGAAAAATGATGCTCAGGCCGATGATAATTCAGAGCAAAAAACGGACTTCTCCAGCTTAACCGGCAGTTTTAACCTGGCTGATGGTGTGTTGACCAACCCGGATTTAAAAATGGCGGCGCCTTTATTACGTCTGGCAGGCAAAGGCTCAGCTAACTTACTGAATGAAGAACTGGATTATCAACTCAGCACTGCTCTGGTGAATACATCAAAAGGTCAGGGTGGTAAAGAAAAAGAGGAGTTGGCTGGCGTTGAAATACCACTTAAAATCAGCGGCACCATGCAAAAACCTAAATACTCTTTAGATACCAAAGCCTTATTGGAAGGCCAGTTGAAAGGGAAAGTAGAAAGTGGCAAAGAAAAACTGAAAAACAAGCTGCTGGAAAAACTCGGCGGTGGTTAACAGACAAAGCTGATAAAGAGCCCACGAGCTAGCCAGATCCTGGGCTTTTTTATGCGCAGCAAAATTGACTTAGTCCGCTGTAACTTTCAGACTGAGCAGGCAATAACAACAGTCCGTATCTGAAAAATAACAAGGAAACATAATGAATACATGGGCGATAGTTCTGGCTGCGGTTTCCAGCTTTATGCTGGGTGGTTTATGGTATTCCCCTTTATTGTTTGGAAAAGTCTGGAATAAAGAAAATGGCGGCGTGGAACAAAACGCTCACCCGGCCAAAGTTTTTGGCATCAGTTTTTTATTTTCTTTGTTGGCAGCTTATTGTTTTGCAGTCTGGATAGGGCCTGCACCAGATTTACTGATGGCGGTGCATGCAGGTGCATTAGCAGGCTTTGGTTTTGTCGCAGCCAGCTTTGGTATCAACTACCAGTTTGCCCAACGCTCTCTTAAGTTGTGGTTGATTGACGGAGGTTATCATCTGGTTCAGTTTATGCTGTTTGGTCTGATTTTAGGTTTGTGGCATTAAGTGCAAAACGTTCAGATAAAAAAACGGAGCATTAAGCTCCGTTTTTTCTAAGACAAAACCTGCTTAGAATGCAGAAGTATCTTGAAATAAGCCCACTTTCAGCTCTTTAGCTGTGTAAATTTCGCGGCCATCCACACTGACAGAACCTTCGGCTATGCCCATAAACAATTTACGTTTGATCACACGGGTCATATCAATACGGTAGGTGACCTTTTTGGCTGTCGGCAGAATTTGGCCAGTGAATTTCACTTCACCCACGCCTAAAGCACGGCCTTTGCCCGGACCTCCAGCCCAACCAAGGAAAAAACCCACCAGCTGCCACATCGCATCCAAACCTAAACAACCTGGCATCACCGGGTCGCCTTTAAAGTGGCAGTCAAAAAACCATAGTTCAGGATGAATATCAAATTCAGCGATGATTTCCCCTTTACCGTATTTACCACCTTCTTCTGAAATGTGCACAATACGGTCAATCATCAGCATATTATCGACTGGTAACTGACTGTTACCTTCGCCAAATAATTCCCCACGGCCGCAGGCCACTAAATCTTGTTTTGTAAAGCTATTCTTAGTCATGTATGTTAGATCCATCATCAAGGCTGGGCCACTTTAGCGAACACTTGTAAGCTAAACAAGTCCGATTAGTCAACTGACCTTCCAAAATCAAATTAACAGTACAAGATAGAAGCATTATGACGGAACCAGAAAAAAAACGAATTTCTAATGCGGAAAAACAACAACGCTACAGAGAGCGGCAAAAAGGTTCGGGTAAAAAAGAATTACGTGGTTACTTGTCTCCGGAAGCCTTAGCTTGTTATCAGGAAATTCAGCAGAAAACTGAATGGAGCGACAGTGTGATGCTCAGCAATGCGATACGTTTAATGTATGCCGCTCATAAGCTTGGACAAATAGGTTTACTGAACGGCTGGTTGACTGAACATAAAAAATGAGGCCAACTTAACGGGCGCTGCGTATTGCTTTATAATGCCGCCAACTTTGCTGTTTCAGCGCTACCCGGAAGTGTTTTATGATTTTATTTGTCCGCGACTTAACCGTCATCGATTTTTCTTATCTTTGCCAGCAAAGAGGTTTACTGGGCGAAAGTTATATTGTCGACGTAGAGTTGCATGGGGACCTTGACCAAACCTCTATGGTATTTGATTTTGGTCTTGTGAAAAAAGTAATCAAAAAAGCCATTGACCAGTTAGTGGACCATAAGCTGGCCATTCCTGTGTTAAGCCCTGCGACTACGTTGCAAAGCGGGGAGGTGGAGCAAGTTTTATTCGAGTCTGCAAAAGGGCTAGTGCAAGTAGCTTCGCCGGCTGAAGCTTTTGCGCTGATCCAGGCAGAGAAAATCGATATGGCCTCAGTCACTGAATTCTTAACCGAACAAATTAAATCTTTATTGCCTGCAAACGTAGCCAAGTTAGTGATCCAACTGCGCACTGAACAGGTCAGCGGATTTACTTATCATTATACTCATGGTCTTAAAAAGCATGATGGCAACTGTCAACGCATAGCTCATGGCCACAGGTCGACCATTCAGATTTTCGATAATGGCATGTTGTCGCCTAAGTTGGGTAAATACTGGTGTGAGCGCTGGGAAGATATTTATTTGGCTACGGCAGAAGATCAGATTGATGCCTCAGCCTTACGTTATTTGCGCGCTGAAACTGACGCTTTAAACTTTGCCTATAGCTCTGCACAGGGCTATTTCGAAATTTCGCTGCCGGCAACAACCTGTGAAATTGTGCCTTGTGACACCACAGTGGAATGTTTAGCTGATTTTATCGCCCAAAGCATAAAAGAGTCACATCAACTCAATGCAGTCAAAGTAATAGCTTATGAAGGTGTAGGTAAAGGCGCTATTGCTTTTGCCTAACGGCTGAAAAGACCGGAACATAGTATTCACTGTTAACACTATGCTTCGGCCTCGTTTTTTATTTCATCAAGTCTGAAAGTGGTAATTCGGTTTTCGACAGCGCGCGCTGATACAACCAGGCGAAACTGGTTGTATTGTCCCGAGGGAATTCGAGTTGGACTGGCGGCTGAGCTTTAGCCTCTTTAGCTATCACAAAACTAAAGCTATAAAAAGGCGCCATGCCCATCCGCAGATCCGTAAGTATCAGATCTCTTCCCTGATACTCCAATTGGTAAAAACCATGACTGAACCAGGCTAAACGTGCTACAGCCGCATTGTCCTTCCATTGTTCAATCAAACTGTTATCCCGGCTAAAGCTGCGCCATTGCATTTTAGTGGGATCATCAAGTAACGAATAATAGGCTTCGAGATACTCGTCTTCATTGATCACCACAGCACGCCACAACAAGGTATTAAAAGGTGTTGCAGTCACTAATAGCTTATCCACCTTGTGCCCTTGAATAGCCAACTGCTGCTTAACTTCAGCATAAGCCCATTGTTGTGCGAGTAACCCAAACAACAAATAAACGCTGCTGCAGGCCAAACCTAAATGATTCCAACGCAGATTTTTACCAAAAAGCGCCATGCCAGTGCCGAGCAGCAGAGGCAGAGTATACAAAGGGTCTATAACAAAAATACTACCAGTACCAAAAGGATAGTCACTAAAAGGTAAAGCCAGCTGGGTACCGTAGATGGTTAGGGTATCCAACAGAGGGTGAGTCACCAGAACCAGCCACAATGCCAGTAAGCCAGGTTTAAACAAAGTGGGTGTTCTGAGTAGTTTCATCCAGAGCATTGCAAAAAGTGGTGAAACTAAAGTGAGGTAAAACAATGAATGGCTTTCAGTGCGATGAAAGGTCATGTCACTTATCGGATCGCCGTGTGAAATTAACACGTCCAAATCGGGCAGGGTACCAAACAAAGCTCCGGCTGCTACGGCATGCCAGAGCTTTATTTGTTTACAGCGAATAGGTGTAGCCAAAGCGGCAGCGCTCACTGCAGCACCCAGAGCTATTTGTGATAAGGAATCCATATTAAGCCTGAGTACTCCCAATCCAACAGGCGACCTTTGACGGATCAACAAGCCGCAGATAAGTTAAGGTTTCAGCGGAACTTTCTATGGGCATGGAGAGTTGCACCAGACGCTGCTTACGAAATACGTGTAAAGTCACTACGCTGCCAATCGGACTTTGGTTGAGTTGTCGCCAGAAGTTTTGTTCTGTTGCTTTGACCGCATTGATAGCGATCAGTATGTCCTGAGCCATTAGTCCCGCTTTATAGGCCACTGAACCTATAGGGACATTGGTTATTTTTAAACCTTCAACTGAAGCGCTAAAAGCCGCACCAAAGGCCCTCACCTGGTAAATAGAGCCTTTGCTACCAGACAAGTCTTTACTGTGTTCTTGTTGACGTACTCCAGTCGTTACACCCAAGTGGGGTAACAGTTGGGTCAAAGGTAATGATGAGGCTTCATTTACCCAGCCGTACAATTCTTCAGCTATCTCTTTACCCGCATAGTCGGAACATAACTGGATAAACTGCTGCTCTGTACTGCCAGTGACTGGTTCACCATAACTGCGCCATGCCAATAGCATCAAGGCGTCGAGGCTTTTGCCATTACTTCGCAGTAAAGCGTCCAGACACAATGCAATCAGGCTACCTTTGGTGTAGTAACTGACGACCGCATTCACTGCGTTTTCATCTTGTTTATAGTACTTAGTCCAGGCGTTAAAGCTACTGTCGGCGACAGACTGCACTTGTTCAGAAGGACTAAGCTGGACTCTGTTGATTGTCTTCTCCAGGGCCGCAAAGTACTGCTCCTGAGTCAGCAAACCGCAACGAACCAGTGCTAAATCATCATAGTAAGACGTAAAGCCTTCATATAACCATAACTGACTAGTGTATTGCTCAGATACTAACTTATATGGCAGAAACAGGCTGGGTTTGGCACGCTTAACCCACCAGGTGTGGAAATACTCGTGACTGCACAGGCCAAGCAGGTTTTGATATTCTGCCGTGCTTTCATCAGGGCGTTGTGCATTGGGTAAATCCTGGTGAGTTAACATCAGTAATGTGGAATTATGATGCTCAAGACCACCATACCCTGCATCTGTCACCCAGCATAAAAACCAGTACTGACTTAAGTCTGTGGGTAATGCACCGAATAGCTGTTGCTGCTGCAGGCAGATGCGTTGTAAATCTGTTTTAAAGCGCTCCAAATCAAGCTGTTCGTGGCCAGCAAGCGCAAGATAATGTGGCACACCACAGACGTCGAACACAGCTAAGTCCAGTTTACCCAGCATTAAAGGAGTATCGATAAGCTGTTGATAGTTATCAGCATGATAGAGGCCGCATTGCAGTGGCTCTGTGGTGCTAGCTCTGGTTAATCCTGTAGCTACTTGCCAGTCTAAGAATTCGGGAGCAGCCACAGTTAAAGTCACAGCTGAAGTTTCCAGACCTTTGACTTCAAGACACAGAGCGGCTGGGTTTAAAATAGCCAATTGATCGTCCAGGTAACAACCTCGGACTGACAGGTCAAAAGCGTATACCTTGTAGCGTAGTCTGAGCTCTTGCAGATTATGTTGTAGCAGCCAACTTTGTTTATCCAGCTGTTGCAGGGTTAAAGCACCGTTAGCATCAAAAGCTTCGATTGAATGCAGATGTTTAGCAAAGTCTCTCACCATATAACTGCCGGGGATCCAGGCAGGCAAACTTAACTGGACCGGCTCAGTACCTTGGGGCGTAAAATGCAATTCCACTGAAATCAGATGTGCAGTGATGTCCATAATACTTAGCTGGTAAGCCACTAGCGTCATACCCTATACTCCCGAATGTAATCTGTGCATTATTTTATAAGGAACTTCTGATGGCTCAAGAAACAATTTTTAGCAAAATCATTCGACGTGAAATTCCGGCCGATATTTTGTATCAGGATGAATTAGTCACGGCTTTTCGTGATATCAACCCCAGAGCTCCTACTCATATTTTGATTGTGCCTAATGTATTAATTCCAACTGTCAATGATGTTGAGCCTCAGCATGAATTGGCTTTAGGGCGTTTATTTACCGTAGCCCGCAAACTGGCTGCAGAGGCTGGCATTGCAGAAAACGGTTATCGTTTGATCATGAACTGTAACCAACACGGCGGCCAGGAAGTGTATCATATTCATATGCATCTGGTTGGTGGCAAAGCTTTGGGCGCTATGGTGGCTCGCTAAACTCTGCTTTTTATCGCCGGCTTTTGGCTTGCAATTGCCGGCAAAACTTCTAAAATTCGCCCCTTTTTGACTGCCGGAGACCTCTATGACTGACGAAGCTTTACTTGCCAAACGTATTGAATACGCAGTGACCCGCGTCACTAAAACTGTATTTCCTGGCAGGACTAATCATCACAATACCTTATTCGGTGGCGAAGCCTTAGCCTGGATGGACGAAGCCGCTTTTATTGCCGCGACCCGTTTTTGCCGCAAACCTTTGGTCACTGTCTGTTCCGACCGGGTAGATTTTAAAGAGTCTATTCCTGCTGGCACTATTATCGAACTTGTAGCCCGT
>NZ_JAIWOI010000272.1 GCF_020217005.1 Rheinheimera sp.
ATTGCACATGTAGGCCGCACTAGTATCAAAGTAGACGTCGATATTTTTGTTGAAAATATGTATGACGATGACCAGCACAAAGCTATTTCAGGCAATTTTACTTTTGTCGCGCTAGGGCCCGATCGCAAACCAACACCAGTATTAGGTTAGTCAGGCGGCTTTGGGCTTTGGATGACTTCGGAACGTTGCATTACTGAACCAATGTCAGCGAAAAGCTGAGTTGCGCCTTTGTCAAAAGGTGCCAGACATCAGAACAGGAGCAGTTCGCGTTATTGCTGGCACTCTGTGGGGCTTTTTACCGCAAAACCTGTGCAGTAGGGCTATTAGCTAACGGAGTATGAGGTGCTGAGTGCTGTTGGCATTGATGTATCGGCTTTCAACTGCTCAGGTATTGCGACTAATGGAGAGCAAACCAAGTTCAATCTCCTGACTAAAGCTCTGCAAGCTCAGGTTGCTGAGATACAATAGAGGTAAGAGCAGATCGAGTTGTAACTATTTTGCAAAAATTTTTCGAAGACCGTCATCGCCTGTTTTGGCTGCTGCACACTCTGGGTTGGGTGGGTTTTGCGCTAATCAGCTATTTAGGTTCCTTATTTCAGGAAATGCGCAGCGCTTACTGGATAGTAGTAGCTCTGGATGCATATGCTGGTTGGCTACTGACAATCCCATTGCGTTACGCCTTTCAAAGAGTCTGGCATTGGGAGCCCTGGAAGATGCTGTTGAGTGTGTTAGCTGTTGCTATTCTTATTGCAGCGGTCTGGACAGTGTTTAGAAACTTCAATTACTGGGAAATCTATCGACACGGTTTTAGGCCTGACAGCTGGACTCAGTATTTCCGCCAGACTACCGTAGGCTTTTATGTACTTCTAAGCTGGAGTGGCTTGTATTTTGGTATTAAATACTACCAAACGCTGCAACAAGAAAAGCAAAAGTCTCTTACGGCCAGCAATAAGGCACATGAAGCTCAATTAAAAATGCTGAGGTATCAGCTCAATCCGCATTTTTTATTCAACACCTTAAATGCTATATCGACTTTAGTCTTATTAAAGGAATCGGATACAGCGAATAAGATGTTAGTCAGATTGAGCGACTTTCTACGGTATTCGCTTTACAAAGATCCTATTAAAAAAGTGCCGCTACAACAGGAGTTGTATGCAGCGAATCTGTATTTGGAAATAGAAAAAGTCCGGTTTTCAGAACGCCTTACCATTATCTATGACATTGACGAAGCCGCGGATCAAGCGTTAGTGCCAAGTTTGATTTTGCAGCCTTTAGTGGAAAACGCCATTAAATATGCAGTAGCCAGCCAGACCAGTGGCGGCAGAATAATGATTACGGCGCAAAAATTCGGACACGATTTACTGATGGAAGTGGCGGACGATGGACCAGGAATGGTTATTTCCGACGGTCTGCCAAAAGGGGAATCTGGCGGTGTGGGTTTGGTGAATACCAAAGAGCGATTAGCGGCTTTATATGACCGTAATTTTTCTTTGGTATTAACACACAACCAACCACGGGGTTTGAAAGTAAATATCAGAATACCATTTGAAACAGAGAGTACAGATGAAACAAATGCTTAAGGTCATAGTGGTCGACGATGAACCGTTAGCCCGCCGCGGTATGTTGGTGCGTTTAGCTGACTTTCCTGAACTGAACATAGTGGCAGAATGCAGCAATGGTGAAGAGGCCGTAGCCGCTATTCGTCTTCATCAACCAGACGCCGTTTTTTTAGACGTCGAAATGCCGGGTTTAGATGGGTTTGGCGTGTTAAAGCAATTACAACAGCAACAGATTGAGTTGCCTTACGTGGTCTTTGTAACAGCTTACGATCACTATGCGTTAAGTGCGTTTGAAGTTCAGGCCTTGGACTATGTGCTTAAACCAGTGGAAAAAGAACGTTTAGCTGCAGCGGTCTCTAAACTAACGAAAAATTTTGAAGCCAAAGACGATCAGCGCCACAAGGGGCAATTGGCAGCGGTGGTTGCTCAGTTAACAGGCGAAAAAACCGATCAGATTTTGCAACGTCTGGATCAGTCGCAGCCAGTAATGAATGACAGATTCCCGGAAGCGATCAGTATTAAAGACAGTGGCGAAATCACCCGCGTGCCAGTGAGTGCTATAGATTGGGTTGATGCGGCCGGTGATTACATGTGTATCCACACCCGGGATGGCCAGACTCATATTTTGCGTCGCACTATGAAAGAGCTGGAGCAGGAACTGGACCCTAAGCTTTTTGTGCGGGTGCACCGTAGCGCCATAGTGAATGTGAACACCATAGCTAAGTTACAGATGCTGGCCAATGGCGAGCACCAGCTGATGTTGACCAACGGACAGGCGGTAAAGGTTAGCCGAAGCTATAAAGACCGCGTAAAAATGGTGTTTAATTCCTGAAAATGATCTGAAAAGACCTCCGACCGGAGGTTTTTTGAGGGCTGAACTTAGTACTGGGCAACCTGCTGTTGCCAGCGTAATAAGTAGCGGTCGACTTGTTTTTTCTTATCACCCGTTAGTGCTAAGGGATACAAGCCTGCCTGACCGTTAATTTCGCCAGCCATCACAAGATGAGCGCCTTGTAACAGTTGTTCTACCGCATAAGCACCTAGTTTAGTACCAAGGATCCGGTCAGCTCCGACTGGACGCCCCCCACGTTGAATATGGCCTAAAATTGAGGCCCGACACTCTATACCTCGTTGTTCTAAATCTGCAGCCAGAGCCATAGCGCCTCCGGGATACATGGTTTCAGCAATTACAATAATATAGCTGCAGTTGCCTCTGTGTTTACGAGCTTGCTCAACATGTTGGGCAATTTTATCTAAATCCAGCTCAGAGGCCAGTTCAGGGCAAATTATTTGCTCTGCGCCTGCAGCAATACCAGCAGAAACAGCCAGATAACCAGTGTGGCGGCCCATCACTTCGACTAAAAAGATCCGTTCAAAAGCGTCGGCTGTATCACGGATTTTATCTATGGCATCCAGCGCTGTATCCAAAGCTGTGGCAAAACCTATAGTGAAATCAGAGCCATCCACATCGTTATCTATAGTGCCAGGTATCCCAATCAGTTGCCCCTGATAGAATTTCGCTAATTCAACAGTACCGCGAAAGCTGCCGTCTCCTCCTATCACCACTAAAGCATCCAGTTTGAGTTCGTGCAGGTTAGCTGCTGCTTGCTTGACGCCGGCCTCCGTATGCATAGCAGCACAACGGGCGCTTTTAAGAACAGTGCCGCCGTTTTGGATAAGACCCGCGACATGATAAGGCAATAAAGTCTGATACTGCAGTTCAATGACACCATTAAAGCCATGCTGGAAACCAAAGACCTCCAGTTTGTTAGCCTGAGCGGTCAGCACTAAAGCGCGTAAGCAGGCGTTCATACCTGGTGCATCACCTCCAGAAGTTAAGACTCCAATACGTTTCATTTTCTAATCCTTAGTCTTTGTGTTCTCAGTATCCTAGCTTAGCAGTTGCCCGGCGTATTGATCTGAGGCAAAAGTACCGGACATTCTGGCTTATTTTCTGTGACAAAGGTCGCTGTCCGGAGACAAGGCTATAGCTTCTGGCGGATAATGACGGCCTTAGAAAGGAGAGGGTATGCATCAGTCGTCCGGTCGGATTGGTTTAGGTTTTAGTTTAGCCTTGTTAACCGCAGTCTTATGGGGTTTGTTACCGATAGCCCTTAAATGGTTATTAAGTTCTATGTCAGCGGCAACCATTACCTGGATCCGTTTTGTCGTCGCAACTGTACTGGTTGGTGCAGTTTTACTGACGCGCAGACAGATACCCTCAGTCAGAGGGCTGAGCAGAAATAAACAACTTTTGGTGTTGCTCGCTGTTTCTGGCTTGTTACTCAATTACATTTTGTATTTGAATGGTTTGTTCTTGCTGACGGCAGAGACGGCGCAGGTAGTGATCCAACTTGCGCCATTTTTAATGATGTTAGGCGCAGTATATTTATTTAAAGAGCGGCTATTGTTATGGCAAAAAATTGGTGCCTGGTTGTTGGTGTTGGGATTATTACTATTTTTTAATGACAGATTGGCTTTATTGCTGACGCAATTTGGCTCTGAAACTGCTGGGGTGCTGCTGGTGATCATAGCCGCTGTTTCCTGGGCTTGTTATGCGCTGGCACAGAAGCAATTGCTGATGAGTTTTAACTCTCAGCAGATCATGTGGATGATTTATCTCGCTGGCGCTTTGTGTTTTTTACCCGCTGCTGACCTTGCGCCGGTGCTGGAACTATCCGCTTGGCAGTGGGGCATAGTAGCGTTCTGTTGTCTGAATACTATTGTGGCATATGGCGCTTTTGCGGAGGCTTTACAACACTGGCAGGCGGCCAACGTTAGTGCTGTACTGGCTATTACGCCGTTATTGACCATAGGTTTTGTACAGTTGTTAGCTTATTTTTATCCGCAATTCCCTAATGAATCACTGAATGTTTGGGCCTGGGTTGGCGCTTTATTGGTGGTGCTGGGGTCTATGCTAACGGCTTTAGCCCCCATGTTAAAAAACCGACTATAAAAAAGCGGCCAGATCACATTGTTTGTAGTTACCAATGCGATCTGGCGCCATTTTAATTAGTTGATTTGTACAATCTTACAAGTGTTTGATGCACCAACAGTTTCCATTACATCACCGTAGGTCAGTATCACTAAATCGCCGCTTTGTAAGTGAGCAATTTCCTGTACAGCTTCTACAGCTGCTGCCGATACTTTTTGTAATCCCAGATTTTGTGTGCTGTCAAAAAATACCGGGTATACACCACGATACAAGGCCATTTTGTTTAATGTCTTCTGATGGCGAGACAAGGCATATATAGGCTGAGACGAAGTGATACGTGACATCAGCTTGGCTGTATAACCTGACTCAGTCAGCGCAATAATGGCTTTGATGCCTGTTAAGTGATTAGCGGCGTACATAGCGGATAAAGCAATAGTTTCACTGATTTCAGTAAAAGTCACATCCATACGGTGCTTAGAAATTTGTACACGCGGATGTTTTTCAGCGCCATCGCAAACACGGGCCATGGCTTTTACGGTTTCCACAGGATATTTACCTGCTGCAGTTTCACCTGACAACATCACCGCATCTGTACCGTCCAGCACAGCGTTGGCGACGTCCATGACTTCAGCACGGGTTGGCATAGGGCTTTCAATCATCGACTCCATCATTTGAGTCGCAGTGATTACCACTCGGTTCAACTGACGTGAGCGGGCGATAATACGTTTTTGCTGACCTACTAATTCCGCATCACCAATTTCAACACCTAAATCCCCACGCGCCACCATAACTGCATCAGAAGCACGGATAATATCGTCAAGAGTTTCGTCGTCAGCAACAGCTTCAGCACGTTCAACTTTTGACACAATTAACGCTTCTGAACCAGCAGCGCGGGCTAACTCACGAGCAATACGTAAATCATCACCGCTACGAGGAAAAGATACTGCCAGATAATCCACATCTATATAAGCAGCCAGAGAAATGTCGGTTTTGTCTTTATCTGTCAGGGCTGGAGCAGATAAACCACCGCCTAAACGGTTAATACCTTTGTTATTGCTTAGTTTGCCAGCTACTGAAACTTTAGTGTGAATACGTTGACCTACAACATGCTCAACGATCATCTGAATACGACCGTCATCTAATAACAGCACATCACCCGGTTGAACGTCAGCAGGCAACTCTTTGTAGTCAATACCGACCTGAGTTTCATCGCCTTCGCCTTTTGCCAGATCAGCGTCCAATACAAAGTGCTGATCTTCTTCCAGAATGACTGAACCGTTTTTAAAAGTAGAAACGCGAATTTTAGGGCCTTGCAAATCACCCAGAATAGCGACGTGAGCGCCGGTTTTTGCCGCAGCAGAGCGCACCATTTCCGCTCGTTGTTTATGATCTTCGGCACTGCCGTGAGAAAAATTGAAGCGAAAAACGCTGGCTCCCGCCAGGATCAATTTCTCTATGGTGGCTTGTGAATTCGTTGCTGGTCCGAGGGTGGCGACTATTTTAGTTCTTCTGGGCATCAAGAGCTCCTGAAAGCTTATCTATGGATGGGTCAGTTTTAGTGTAATGTAATTTTATTACAGAATATAGCTACAGTTTGAATAAAACTTTCAGCTTTTACTGCTTGTCCGACCTGTTATGGTAGAAATCAGCTAAAAAAAGAGGGGCTTCTTTCAGAAAGCCCCTCAGTGTTACAAATACCGTCATTAGTTTTGAAAGTCTTTTTTATCAAAACGAGAGCCACGTAAGCTGTCTTTGACCTTTTTCAGATTTTCGCGGAATTTGGTGCCACGACGCAAAGTAAAGCCAGTCGCCAGAATATCTATCAGCACTAACTGCGCCACACGAGACGCCATCGGCATATACATATCTGTATCCTCAGGTACATCCAGCGATAACACTAGCGTACATTCTTTTGCTAGAGGACTGTCGTAAGCAGTGATACCAATGACTGTCGCATCGTTTTCACGGGCAATGGCTGCGATATCACAGAGGTTTTTTGTGCGACCTGTATGACTGATACAAACTACTACATCTCCCTCGGCACTATTAATCGCACTCATGCGCTGCATCACTATATCGTCAAAACAAACGACTGGGACGTTAAACCGGAAAAACTTATTCTGGGCATCGTGAGCTACGGAAGCTGAAGCGCCTAAACCAAAAAAGGAGATTTTCTTCGCCTGAGTCAGTACATCTACAGCACGATTAATCGTAAGAATATCAACGTTTTGGCGTGCAGCATCCAGAGCAGCCATGGTGGATTCAAAAATCTTGGCGGTGTAAGCCTCTGGGCCATCATCTTCTTCTACATGGCGGTTCACATAAGGCGTACCGTTGGCCAGACTCTGCGCCAAATGCAATTTAAAATCTGGAAAACCTTTGGTGTCGAGACGGCGGCAGAACCTGTTGACTGTAGGCTCGCTGACATCGGCCATTTTGGCCAGAGCCGCTATACTACTGTGTATAGTGGTTTGCGGATTGGCCAGGATCACGTCGGCGACTTTGCGCTCTGATTTACTGAAGCTGTTGACGCTATTAATTATTTTTTCCAACACATTCATCGGATAGTCCTGACTGAGAAACACTGAACAACACAGTGCAAAATGTTGTAACTCGCTTTGTTATACAACCTGGTGCCACTGCAAAATAGTGATAAAGTTACGACAAAGCAGCTGATTCATTGCCTAGGCTGCCTTATTATATGAGAATAGTCAAAACTTTAGCGTCTCTGTAATTTAATTACAACTTATCTGGTTTACATCTGGCTTTTGCTCGGCTAGTATGCGGTCAAGTGTTGTAAAATTACATCTAATCAAGGGTCATTCATGACAACAACAGCACCACACAATAAAGCCTGTGATCTGATTCTCTTTGGTACCAAGGGCGACCTTGCTCGCCGCAAACTATTGCCAGCACTATATCAACTGGAAAAATCCGGCCTTCTGCATGCCGACAGCCAGGTCATTGGCGTCGCACGTGATGAGCTGAGTCTGGATGGCTATAAAGAGCTGGTTGAAACCAACTTACAAAAATTCATCAAAGGGCCGCTGGATGCTGAAGTATTAGCGCGCTTAAAAGCCAAGCTGCAGTATGTGCAGGTGGATTTAACCAAAGAAGAAGGTTACAAGGCTTTAAAAGCCGTCACTGATCCGAAAAAACGTATTCCGGTCAGCTATTTTGCTACTGCGCCTTCATTGTTTGGCAATATTTGTAAAGGATTGTCTGTAGCAGGTTTATCGGCAGAGCCGGCTCGTGTGGTACTGGAAAAGCCTATTGGTCACGATTTAGCTTCATCAAAAGTGATCAACGATGAGGTGGCAAAATACTTCGGTGAATGCCAAATCTACCGTATCGACCATTACCTGGGTAAAGAAACAGTTCTGAACCTGTTAGCGTTACGTTTTGCCAACTCTATTTTTGCTGCTAACTGGGACCACAATGCGATAGATCATGTGCAAATTACTGTGGCCGAAGAGGTGGGAGTAGAAGGGCGTTGGGGTTACTACGACGACGCTGGTCAAATGCGCGACATGGTGCAAAACCACTTGTTACAAGTTCTCTCACTGATTGCGATGGAGCCACCAGCTCGCCTGGATGCTGACAGTATTCGTGATGAAAAGTTAAAAGTACTCAAAGCGCTGCGTCCTATTAATGTTGCCAATGTTCAGGAAAAAACTGTGCGTGGCCAGTACGCTGGCGGTTATGTGGCCGGTACTCCTGTGCCAGGTTATCTGGACGAGGAAGATGCACGTCCAAATAGCAAAACAGAAACTTTTGTGGCCATTAAAGTGGACATAGATAATTGGCGTTGGGCTGGTGTGCCGTTCTATTTACGAACAGGCAAACGTATGCCAAAAAAAGTCAGCGAAGTGGTCATTTGTTTTAAACCTCAGCCACACAATATTTTCTTTGAAACCTATAAACAGCTGCCAGCCAATAAGTTGATTATTCGTCTACAACCAGATGAAGGCGTAGAAATTCAGATCATGAACAAAATTCCTGGTCTGGGTGAAACCATGCAATTGCAGCAAACCAAGCTGGACTTAAGTTTCGACGAGACCTTTAAAGCACAACGTATCGCTGATGCCTACGAGCGTTTGTTACTTGAAGCCATGTTAGGCAACCAATATCTGTTCGTACGTCGTGACGAAGTAGAACAAGCCTGGAAATGGGTCGACGGCATTCTGGACGCGTGGAAAACCAATAACGAACCACCAAAGCCTTATCAGGCTGGTACCTGGGGGCCTGTTGCCGCCATATCGTTATTGGCACGTGAAGACAGAAACTGGGACGAATAACAATGCAACTTCATAACTTCGACTCAAGTGCTGCATTAAACCAGCAATTTGCCAGCGAAATCAGCGGCCGTTTGGCTGCTGCTATTGCGGAAAAAGGTGCTGCTACTTTAGTTGTTTCAGGGGGGAAAACCCCTTTACCTCTGTTTAAAGCTTTGTCAGATACAGACTTAGATTGGTCCCGAGTGACCATCACTTTGGCAGATGACCGCTGGTTGCCTGACACTCATGCTGACAGCAATGAGGGCTTAGTCAAAGCCAACCTGTTACAAGGCAAAGCGGCTTCAGCACGTTTTATCAGCTTATTTGACAGTGCTTATCCTGATGACGCCTACAAGGGCGCCGCGGCAGTAGCGGCTCGTGTCGCCGAACTTCCGGTGTTTGATGTACTGATTTTAGGCATGGGTGAAGATGGCCATACAGCCTCTTTATTTCCGTGTAGTAAAGAAATTCAGGCGGGTCTGGCTGCCGATGCACCAGTTGCATTGGCGGTGACACCAGCTACTGCGCCTTACCAGCGTTTGAGTTTAAGCAAAACACGCTTACTTAATAGTGCTGTGATTTATTTACATTTGGTTGGCCCCAAGAAGCTAACCGTTCTGGAACAGGCCATGGCAGGTCAGGACCCATTGCAGATGCCTATCCGGGCTTTTTTGCAACAGCAGCAGGTCCCTGTGCATGTAATGTTCACAGCTAACTAATCGACAAGACGAGGTTAACATGAATCCGGTTATACAACAGGTCACAGACAGAATAGCGGCACGCAGTGAAAAAAGCCGTGCGCTTTATCTGCAGCGGATGGAACAGGCCCGTGCCAAGGGGCCGCATCGCGGTGCTCTGGCCTGTGGCAATCTGGCTCATGGTTTTGCAGCTTGTTCTGCTCAGGAAAAAGCTGATTTACGCAGTTTGACTAAAGCAAACATCGGCATTATTTCTTCATACAACGATATGCTGTCTGCGCATCAGCCTTATGAATCTTATCCGGCTATTATCAAAGCCGCTGTTGCTGAAGTGGGCAGTGTAGCCCAGTTTGCTGGTGGTGTACCTGCGATGTGTGATGGTGTGACTCAAGGCCAGCCAGGCATGGAACTGAGTCTATTAAGTCGCGACATTATTGCGATGTCTGCCGCTGTTGGTCTGTCACACAATATGTTTGACGGCGCTATGATGCTGGGTATTTGCGACAAGATAGTACCGGGTTTATTAATGGC
>NZ_JAIWOI010000273.1 GCF_020217005.1 Rheinheimera sp.
CGCTTTAAGTTTTGGGCATTTGCCTTTTGTGTTTGTCCCTGCCGGTCCAATGCCATCTGGTATTCCAAATAAAGAAAAAGCCCGTGTACGTCAGCTCTATGCTGAAGGCAAAGTAGGGCATGACGAGTTATTAGATTCTGAATCGGCGTCTTACCACAGTGCCGGTACTTGTACTTTCTACGGTACCGCCAACTCAAATCAATTAGTGGTTGAAGTGATGGGGCTGCATTTACCCGGCGCTTCTTTTGTCAATCCAGGTACGCCGCTGCGTGATGAGTTGACCAAAGCCGCTGCCCGTCAGGTCACCCGCTTAACGGATTTAGGCACGGATTACCTACCTATTTCTAAAATCGTTGACGTGAAAGCGGTAGTCAACGGTATTGTTGGTTTGCTGGCGACAGGTGGTTCTACTAACCACACTATGCACCTCATTGCTGTGGCCCGTTCTGCTGGTTTTATTGTGAACTGGGATGACTTTGCCGATCTGTCGCACGCAACGCCATTAGTCACCAAGATTTACCCTAACGGTCAGGCTGATATCAACCACTTTCAGCAAGCAGGTGGTATGGCTTATTTAATCCGTACACTGTTAGACAACGGCTTGCTGCATGAAGACGTCAATACTGTGGCGGGTCCTGGTTTACGCCGTTATACCCAAACTCCGGTATTGCAAGATGGAAAACTAGTGTGGGTTGATGGCCCGACTGAATCGTCAGATTTAAGCGTGATGACCAGTGCCACTAAACCCTTTAAAGAGCACGGTGGTTTGCAGGTGTTATCTGGCAATATTGGCCGCGGCGTCATTAAAACCTCAGCACTTCGTGAAGGTACTGAAGTAGTGCAGGCACCGGCTGTTGTATTCTCTAGTCAGCATGAATTGGATGCCGCTTTTAAAGCTGGTGATTTAAATAAAGATTGTGTAGTGGTTGTGCGTTTTCAGGGCCCACGCGCCTGTGGTATGCCAGAACTGCATAAACTGACGCCACCGCTGGGTGTATTACAAGACCGTGGTTTCCATGTGGCATTAGTCACAGACGGTCGTATGTCTGGTGCTTCAGGTAAAGTACCAGCTGCTATTCACGTCACACCGGAAGCGGTAGACGGTGGTGTGATCGCTAAGATCCAAACCGGTGACATGATGCTGGTCGATGGTATCAACGGCGTATTAAAAGTCTTGGTATCAGATGAAGAACTGGCCAAACGTCAAGCGGCTACCAGGGATATGACGGACAGTCATTGGGGTATGGGCCGCGAAATGTTTGGTGGCCTGCGTACCGTGATCACTGGTGCAGAACAAGGTGCCTGCAGTCTGTTCAACACAGAGGAGCAGTACCATGGCTGAGATCCAGTTCGCTATTGTTGCTGATATTGGCGGCACTAACGCACGTTTTAGCCGTGTCGATTTAGACAGCCTGCATTTAGATAAAGTGGCTGTGTACCCATGCGCTGATTTTGATACTTTAGCTGACGCTTTGCAGTTTTATCGTGAAGATCAAGGTTTGACTGCTATTCGTCATGTGGCTTTAGCCATTGCCTGTCCTGTGACTGGTGATTTTGTCAAAATGACCAATTTCCGCTGGCAGTTCTCTGTAAGCCAAATGAAAGCTGATTTGGATTTAGCCGAGTTTATCGTGCTGAACGACTTTACCGCTGTGGCCATGAGCTTACCTGCGCTAAAACAAACCGAGCTGGTACAAATTGGTGAAGGCCATGCCGATCAATTTAAGCCTATGGCGGTGTTAGGCGCTGGTACCGGCTTAGGCGTAGCGCATTTAATTCCAACTGCTTTAGGTTATTTACCATTGCCAGGTGAGGGCGGGCATGTCGACTTTACCGCTCAAACCGAACAGGAATGGTTCATTCACAACTTTTTAGCGAACAAATACGGTCATGTTAGCCCGGAGCGTTTGTTATCAGGCCCAGGCCTGGAAGATTTGTATCTGGCCATTGCTGCGTTTAACAACAAAGTGGTTGAGCCATTAAACGCAGCCCAAATTGCTGGCAAAGCTCTGGATGGCAGCTGCGTGTTATGTAAAAGCGTTATCGAGCAGTTTTTTGCCAGTTTAGGTGGTTTGGCAGGGGATTTAGCTCTGACATTAAGCACTTTTGGCGGCGTTTTTGTCGCTGGTGGTATTACGCCAAAATTACTGTCGCTGATGAATCAAAGCGATTTCAGAACCCGATTTGAAGCAAAAGGCCGGTTTAAAGACTTCAACCGCCGTATTGCAACTTTTGTCGTCACTGCAGAGCAACCAGGTTTAACTGGCTGTGCAGTCTACTTAAAACAACATATGGCGAGTTAACACTATGGCATTTGAAAATTGGCAACTACAACCTGACGTTTTGTTCGCACAAGGCCCTGTGGTGCCCGTCATTGTGATCAAAGATTTAGCAGACGCTGTTCCTATGGCAAAAGCCTTAGTCGCAGGCGGCATTAAAGTACTGGAAGTGACCTTACGTACTCCTGTGGCTCTGGATGCGATTCGTTTATTAGCCACTGAAGTACCTGATGCCATAGTAGGTGCTGGTACTGTGACTACAGCCAAACAACTGGACGATGTGATAGCAGCTGGTGCCCGTTTTGCGATTAGCCCTGGTTCGACCCGTGAACTGCTGCAAGCGGGTAAAGACAGCGTGATCCCATTAATCCCGGGCATCGCCAGTATTTCTGAGTTGATGGAAGGCACAGCAGTAGGATACACCCACTTTAAGTTTTTCCCGGCAGAAGCAGCGGGTGGCGTAAAAACCTTAAAATCTATTCACGGCCCATTCTCTGATATACGCTTTTGCCCAACAGGTGGTATTAATGAGAAAAACTTCAAAGAGTATCTGGCTTTACCTAACGTACGTTGCGTAGGCGGTAGCTGGATAGTGCCGGACGAAGCTATTAAAAATAAAGAGTGGCATAAAATCACAGAGCTGTGTTTAGCCGCAGTGGAAGAAGCCAAGACAGTGCAGAAGTAATGCCTTTTGTGTTGTTCAGATTGATACGAGGAACCCGGCTTTGGTCGGGTTTTTTTATGGTGTTAGAACGCTGAAATACTTACCTTTAGTCACCGTTATCTGAAGTGCCAGGGCTGTATAGAAATTTACATTCTACTGGCATAGGCCATTTTGGAAAAACAGGCTCAACGTTCTGTTTTACTTATTCAAATGCTTAAGCAATGGCGCTGCAAAAATACAGCGGTACCTCTTGAGTAAAAACATGAACAACTAGCGCACCGGCTGTGTAGATTTTACCTGTCGTTAACTTACTTATTTCAGAAAAATCTGTAAAAATCTCAGCGCCAGCACATCATTAGTTGTGCAGCTGAAACTAAAGATAAAGTAAATCATGTATTTGATTTAGCTATAATTTTTAGTGGAAATCCCCAAGGAACTGCAACAATTGGCGCAGCATTTGGCAGCTGTATAAGTCCTGCCGACGATCCCGGGCGGCATCTTTAGGAAATTGTATGCCGGAAGCCTGATTCCGCTTATACGACCACCAATTGATGTTTGAACTATTACTTTGCGCAGAGGCATGTAAAACTACTGCCAAAACAAAGTTTACTTCAGCGACTTACTCACAAAGTCTATACCCAACTCCAGCTTCGGTTTTCAAATGCCGTGGGGCCGATGGATTATCTTCCAGCTTTTGTCGTAGCTGTGCCATATGCACCCGAATATACTCGGGTCTGTCCTGGTAATGTTCGCCCCAGACCTGCTGTAAGATCTGGTTATGGGTCAGAGCAGAACCTAAGTGCCGCACCAGCAGCAATAAGATATCGTATTCGGTTTTGGTCAGATGCACTTGCTCGCCTGCTTTGGTGACGATGCGTTGCACCGGGTCCAGTTTGATATCGGCAAAAGCTAAAGGCTTGGCGGTTTTTTGTTGCTGGCGCAGTGTGGCTCTGACGCGTGCTAAAAGTTCGGCTGAACTAAAAGGCTTGGTGACATAGTCATTGGCGCCAGAGTCTAAAGCCCGCACTTTGTCCTGTTCTTTACCCCGGGCTGAAATCACAATCACAGGTACTTCTGACCAGCTGCGCAGTTGCTGCAGCCACTCAATACCATCCATATCTGCTAAACCTAAATCCAGCAGAATTAAGTCAAAACTATGATTTTTTAGCAGGGCAAAACCTTGTTGGCCTTCGGCCTGGATCATGCTTTGATACCCCTGGCTTTGCAGTAGGGTGTGTAAAAAGCTTTGTAAACCCGGATCGTCTTCAAGCACTAATAACTGAATGGGGAAGGCTGTTGTAGTGATCATAATGGCCACTCCATAGCTGCAGTTACTTTCTCTGATGCCTGAGCAATGCCCAGGTCAAATTTGCCCTGATGCAAAGCGGCGACCGCCTGACAAATATTCAGCCCCAAACCATGGCCTTTATCCCGGGCCGCTGGCAGAGCAGATTTAATGCCGTTACTAAGCCTTATAAAACAACCTGAAGCACTCTGGCCAAGGCTTAATTCAAAAGGAGCAACACCGTGGCGCAATGAGTTTTCCAGCATATTGGCTAGCGCTATTTCCAGCAATTCAAGATCGCCCTGTAAAGGCACAGCAGAGCTGCACTTTAAATGAGCACTGAGTTCTGCCGCTTGATCGCCACGCCGGGCGAGCGCGCCAGCCACTAAATCGTCTGAGCTGAAATCGCTGTGCTGAATGTAATGAGTGGTCAGCTGCGCTTTGCTCAGCTCCAGTACTTTTTCAAAATGCTGATTTAATATCTGGCTTTGCTGGTAAATATTCTGCGCCTGCTGCTGACGTTGCTCAGAGCCCAGTTGCAACTCAGGATCAGCCAGCATACTGGATGCACCCATAATGGTGGCCAAAGGCGTACGTAAATCGTGCGATAAAGACCTTAGCAGCATAGCTTTTTGCTGTTCCAGCTGAGCTTTCACTCTGTCTTGCTGGGCATAACTTTGGGTCAATAAGGACTGAGCTGTATGTAAAAGAGTAGGGTGGCTGGATAAAAAGGAGCTTGGCACGACAACCCAGGCTACTGGCGGGTTACCTACTGCGAGTATTGCATGTTCAGCCACTACTTTTGGTTCCTGTGCCTGAATAACCTCAACTGCGGTTCCTAAACGACGACTTAACAATTTAGCTGCGTAGGCGCATTGTTTTTGCCAATCCTGCCTTTGGCCTAAACCTTTAGCCAGCATGTACATACCACGGGTTTGCGACATGGCATAACGCAAGCGTTTAACCTGTTGTTTGGAACGTTCAGACAACAAACTGATCAATAATCCCAACAGCACCATCACCACAAAACTGATAAAAAAACTAGCGTCGTGCACATCAAAAGTATAATAGGGGGGGACAAAGCACCAGTTTAACAATAACACCGAGACTAAAGTGGCAACAGTGGCCAGGCGCCAGCCATACTGCTGGGCCATCCAGGCGACTCCCAATAACTGTAACATCGCCACATCGGTTGGGCTTATCCAGTCTCGCAGCGGTAAACACAACAACACTATCAGCGCAGGTAGCAGGATGGTTACGGCGAGCTGTGGTAAATAGGGCAATTTTAAAGCTTTGGCCATCTCAGAACCGCCAGTAGGAAGGTGTAAATAAAATTAATAAGGTTAGGATTTCCAGTCGTCCCATTAACATACCTAAACTCAACCACCACTTGGCGGCATCAGGTAAAGTTGAAAAGTTACCTGCAGGACCAATAATACTGCCAAGACCAGGACCAACGTTGGCGACTGCAGTTGCTGCACCTGTCAGTGCTGTGACCAAATCCAGCTCACAAAATGATAACGCCATGGCGATAAAAGCTATGGTTGCAAAATAGATAAAACAAAACGCCAAAACGTTTCCCAACAGTTGGTCATCTACTTTTTTCCCGCCATAACTCTGGCTCCAGACCGCCTTGGGATGTACCAATAATTTTAACTGTTTGATTAACAACATTGCAGAGAGTTGAATACGAAATATCTTTAAACCACCAGAGGTAGAACCAGAACAGGCGCCGGCAAAGGTCAAATAGAAAAACAACATAATGGCCATATTGCCCCACAATGTATAGTCCTCTGAGGCATAGCCACAAGTGGTGATAATGGAAACTACGTTAAACAGGCTGTGGGTTAACGCATCGACTACATCTCTGTTGTTATGCACCACCTGATACCCGGTCAGCAACAGACTGCAAAATAGGACTATGGCCACAAAGGCCCTTACCTGAGGATCACGCCACAAGGCACTTTTATCACCTTTGGCTGCACTTACAAACAGCACAAAAGGCATGGCCGCTAGCATCATAAAAAAGCTGCTTAGCCAATAAATTTGCGGTAAATCTTTATAGATGCCAAAAGAAGAGTCGTAATTAGCAAAACCTCCTGTTGCAACTGTGGTCATGGCGTGGGTGACCGCATCAAAACCTGTCATCCCGGCCAGATAATAGGCTGTCATGGTGCAGCAGGTTAATGCCAGATAAACAAAGCCTATGGCGGCAGACAAGGTAGAGCTTCGAGGTAAAATTTTATCGGAAGTGTCAGAATTTTCAGTTTTAAAAAGGCGCATACCACCAATTTTCAGTGCGGGCAGAACGGCAATTGCCATCACTATAATACCTATACCTCCCATCCAGTTCAGCACAGCGCGCCAAAATAAAATGCCTTTTGGCATGTTGTCTAATCCGGATAAAACCGTAGAACCTGTGGTGGTGACCGCTGAAACTGTTTCAAACACAGCGTCTGTTAAAGTACAGTTGGGTACAATCAAAAACAGAGGGATAGCGGAAAAGACGCAAAGCGACAACCAGCTTAACGTGGTCAGCAAAAATAACTGCCTGTGTTTAATGTCTGTAGAGTGACGGCCTTTGTACACCAGGGTGTAACCTAAAGCAGCGGTAAAGACAGACGAGCCAAGGAAAACCCAAAAGCTGCTCTCGTGATACAGAATAGACACAGCCATAGCGATCAGCTTCACTGCAGCTAACATCAGCAACAAATGCCCTAAAACTCTATACATCAGATAACGACTTGAGCTCTTTACCACGGAACCCAGCACCAAAGTGGCGGCCATATAATTTTATCCAGCGTTGAACAACAATTGAATTTTATAGCGTTGGGTTAGATTAGGTTATAAAGATTGTATAAGGATTTATTGTCGGGGCTGGGGGTTACCCAGCCCACAGTTTGTTACAACTGGCCCTTCAGATAACTCACCACACTGCGGGCTAAAGGGCTATGTTCGTAGCCACCTTCGAGCATAGAGACCAAACGTCCGCCGCAGAACTGGTCTGCCAGTTGCTTCAGTTGCTGCCCAAGCCACAAATAATCTAATTCTGTGAGTTTCATCTGACCCATATCATCTTCGATATGGGCGTCAAAACCCGCAGAGACCAGTACCAGTTCAGGTTGGAATGCCTGCATGAGTGGCAACCATTCTTCGTTAAATCGACGTTGATACAAAGCACCAGTAGTACCAGCAGCTAAAGGCATTTTGACAATGGATGAGCTATGGCTGACGGGGTCTGTGTATGGATAAAACGGATGCTGAAATGACGAGAAAAATTTGACTCTGAGCTCATGTTGGAAAATATCTTCAGTGCCATTGCCATGGTGCACGTCAAAATCCACAATAAGCACACGTCCCAAATCATACTGCTGCATGGCATAAGCTGCAGCTATGGCAATGTTATTAAATACACAAAAGCCTTTGGCCGCTCTGAATTCTGCATGATGACCAGGAGGGCGTATTAAACAAAAAGCCTGAGTGTCTGGCTGCTGCATTACCAAATCCACTGCATTAATGCCGGAACCAGCCGAATACAAAGCGGCATTTAAGGATTTTGCATTCACCTGAGTATCATCGTCCAGCCAGATATGGCCTGTATCAGGCACTGCGTCAAACACATGGTCGACATAAGCGGGGTCGTGAGCTAAATACAACTGTTCCATACTGGCCGGAGTAGCATCGCGTTGTTGCACCACAAATTCCAGACCAGAACTTAATAACTGGTCTTGTATGGCGTAAATACGGGACGCTGCTTCCGGATGATCCAGGCCTATGTCGTACGATAAACAACGGCCATGGCTGAAGATCACTAAACTCATTTAAGATTTCTCTGATTCAACCGATTTTAACGGTAGCTCTAAATACACTTCATCCGGATCGCCGCTGGCGATACGCTTAAATCCAGCTTTTTCGAATACCTTTTGCATCGGCTTGTTGTCGGCCCGGACATAAGCCAACATGCGGTTCAAATCGCGCATTCGGGCTATTCTGATCATTTCGTCCAGTAATCGTCTGGCCATGCCTTTGCCATGATGTTTTTCGCGCGTGACAAATGCCACTTCTGCACTGTTGTCACTTTCATTCAGGTAGTAACGGCCCACCGCCTGAATTTCCAGTATTGAACCTTGCTGTTTTACAATACAAAGTGCTAAATCACGTGACTGATCGACACTGACCAGAGTACAGGATTTCTCTCTGCTCATTTGTTTAGGATGGTGGTTGTACCTAAGCAGCAAGGTTTCTTTGGTATGCGAGTAAAAAAACTCCTGCAATCTGCGTTCGTCCGCTGGGTTAAGCGCTCGTAAATCGAACTGCTCACCTGCAATAGTTAAAGTTTTTAACCCGACCTTGCCCAGTTCAACCACATCTTTGGGGTAATCTTTTTGATAATGTGGTACCCAATAGCGGGTTCGTACTTCGTCCAGCAGTTGTTTACGAAACTTTGGGTGGGCGACTCGAATGAGCTCCAGTGCTCGTTCACGTATACTCTTACCCCGTAAAGAAGCCACGCCAAACTCTGTCACCACATAATGCACGTGACCACGAGAGGTGACTACGCCGCCACCTTCGGTGATGGTGGCCACTATGCGTGACACTGTACCATTTTTGGCAGTGGAAGGCAGGGCGATAATAGGTTTGCCGCCTTTACTCATAGAGGCGCCACGGCTGAAATCCACCTGACCACCAATGCCGCTGTAAAATTTGTGTCCTATGGAATCTGACACCACCTGGCCTGTTAAATCCACTTCTATGGCGCTGTTTATGGCAATCATCGCATCGTTACGGGCAATATTGGTTGGTGAATTCACGTATTCGCTTGGGTAGAACTCGACATGAGGATTACCATCTACAAAGTCGTATAAAGCTTTACTGCCCATACAAAAACTGGTGACGGTTTTGCCTGGATGAAAGGTTTTTTTTCTGTTGTTAATCACGCCTTTGGTGATCAGTTCCATCACACCGTCCGAAATGACTTCTGAGTGCACTCCTAAATTTTTGTGGTTGCCCAAATAACGTAAAACGGCCTCAGGAATTTTGCCTATACCGAGCTGCAAGGTTGAACCATCCTCAATCAGCATCGACACATACTGACCAATGCGTTCAGTCACTTCATCCAGCACTGGAGGGGGTAATTCTGGCAGTTCTTCTTCCTGCTCAATAAAAGCGTGAATTTGGCTTTGATGGATAAAGGTATACCCATTGGTGCGTGGCATCTTAGGGTTAATTTGCGCTATAACTTTTTTGGCAGAACGCACAGCGGCTGATACGGCATCAACTGATACTCCCAAAGAGCAGTATCCAAACGCATCAGGCGGGCTGACCATCACCAAAGCGGCGTCTAGAGGCAAAATTTCTTCTTTAAAAAGCGCTGGCACTTCAGATAAAAAACAAGGAGTGTAGTCGGCACGGCCTTCAGCAACCGCATTACGCACTTTATCACCAGCAATAAACAAGGCATTGATTTTAAATAAGTCGCTGTAACGCTGTTCAGCCCAGCAGTTATCAGCCAGCACCATCAGTTGTACCAGCTCTATATCATGCAGGTTTTTAGTGCGAGCCATTAAATCGGCTAGCAAAGCCTGTGGTGCAGCGGCATGAGAGCCGATAAAAATGCGATTGCCTGACTGCAGCAGTGAACCCCAGTCCAGTGATTTCGCCGTAGATTTGTCTGAATTTTTGGCCATACCGCATCCTTTTTCTTTACCATGTCAGAATACAACGTATTTGTCAGTGCGACCTAAGTCGATTTTGTCCGGCTTCTCCCCAAAA
>NZ_JAIWOI010000274.1 GCF_020217005.1 Rheinheimera sp.
TAATTGAAGTTACAGCGCGACGACAAGTAAACGAGACCCCACGAGCATAGTTACCTATGTGAATGGGGCGAGAGGCGCAGTCAACAAGACTGTAGCTTCAAGTATGAAGGGGAGCTCTGATCTGGCGCAATTCTTCTTCCAATATCAACCAGAATTGTTCATCCAGACACTGTGCCACATTAAACCGCGTATACTGGTCGGCATCGGGCAGGGTGCTAAACTGCGAACCTGGAGCCAACACAATCTGCCGCTGCTGTAAGCGTTCGGATAACACACTGCTGCTGACTCCCTCCGGCAGTTTGACCCAACACAAAAAACCTGCCGAAGGTTCTGCCCACAACTCACAGTCGAGCTGTTTTAGTTTTGAAAACACCAAACTACGGGCCTGCTGCAAACGACGTTTAAGCTGTTCCAGGTGCCTGCGATAGCCCCCACCTGTTAACAGCGCATATACCAGCCGCTCCATGGTATTGGAAGTAGAAATACCGCTGATCAGTTTTAAGTCGGTAAGAGCGGCGATTGTAGCTGGATGAGCGGCTATAAAACCAACGCGTAGATCAGCGGATAAAGTTTTTGACATACTGCCCAAATAAATCGCTTCAAAGCCATTAATCGGTTGGAACCCCGCCATCGAAGCGTAACGCGATACCGGATTTACTTCAAAGTCGGCGTAAATATCATCTTCGATCAATAAGCACTTATGCTGTTGCAGTAGCTGTAATACGGCAAAAGCTCTGGCAGGGTGCACACTTAAGGACACAGGGTTCGACAGCACCGAATTGGTTAAATAAGCTTTGGGCTGATACTGCTGCACCAGTTGCTGCATCACAGCGAAGTCCGGTCCCTCTTTGGTACGGGGCACCACCAGCAATTGCACCTGATGCAGACGCAACAACGCAAAAAAGTTATAAAAACCCGGATCATCCACCATCACCCAATCGCCGGGTTTCAGATGCAAACGAAAGATTAAATCCAAAGCATGAGAGGCGCTGTAGGTCAGCAGAATATGGGCTGGTTCTGTGGTGATAGATAACTGCGCTAACCGCTGGGCAAAATACTGACGTAAGGGGAAATAGCCCTGAGCCGGGCCATAGTCCGTTAACGACTGCGGCTGGCGCGCTAAATCCCGCATGGCCTGACGAATGTCCTGATCCGGCATCCAATCCGGCGACAGCCAGCCTGCGGATGCTTTGATCCAATGAGGTTCACGCAGCAAGGTCTGGCGCATCAGGGCCACATCCTGCTGTCTGCTGCTTTGACTGGCGCTGGATTCCAGTTGTTGCTGTTGTTCCGTTAACCGGCTGACATAAACCCCACTACCAGGTTGAGAGCGGACAAAACCAGCAGCAGAAAGCTTTTCATAAAGTTCTGACACAGTAAATTTACTGATCTCCAAATGTGCCGCTAAAAGCCGGATCGACGGCAGTCGCGCCCCTGCAACCCAGCGGCCGGATTGAATAGCTTGCTGCGCCTGCAGATAAAGCTGACTGCTGAAACTTTCTTTGCTGGCTTTATCCAGCTGCCACTGAGTGACTGCAATTGTCATGGAATTTTCACCTGTACAGTTCAGTTGCTTTTAGTGTCGACTGTCCTGATTGTCATGGTCTTAAGCTTTGTATACTAACTGAAGTTGGCTGAATGTACAGCCAGTTTCAGGGAGAGTCTGTGATGTCTACCGTTTCTGCATTACCCCAGGATCAAATCCGCTTATCCTTTTGGCAAAAACCACTGGCGCAGGGTTTGTGGTTTGGCAGTTTAGGCATGCTGATGTTCTCCGCTGGTTTACCAGCCACCCGGATGGCGGTGCTGGATATGCCACCGGTTTTTGTCGGTGCGGGCAGGGCTTTGATCGCGGCTCTACTGGCGCTGCTGTTACTGCTGCTAACCAGACAAAAGCTACCCAGCGTTAAACAATGGCAAGCTTTGGCTCTGGTTGCGTTAGGTTCAGTCTTTGCTTATCCGGTGTTATCTGCGCTGGCTTTGCAGCAGGTCGGAGCCAGCCACGGCATTCTGGTCACCAGTGTGATGCCACTTTTTACCGCCTTTTTTGGCGCATATTTAACTAAACAATGGCCGCGTATAGGCTTTTGGCTGTTTGCACTGCTGGGGGCTGCTTGTGTTGCGCTTTATGCGTTACACCACAGCACTGGTCCTTTTCAGCTCGCTGATGGTTATCTGGTGTTAGCGAGTTTTTTATGCGGTTTTAGTTATGCCAAAGGGGCTATTTTATCCAGAGAGCTTGGCAGCTGGCAGGTGATCTGCTGGGCGCTGGTGATGTCTATTCCAGTGCTGCTGCCCTGGGTCTGGGCTTATCAGCCGGATTATGCCGCTGTGTCGCTACAGTCCTGGCTGGCGCTAGGCTATTTATCTGTTTTTACCATGTTTATCGGCTTCTTTTGTTGGTACAAAGGCTTAGCTATAGGTGGCATTGCCAAAGTCAGCCAGTTACAGCTGTTATCTCCTTTTAGTGGTCTGGCTTTGTCTGCGTTGTTGCTGGCCGAACCTTTGCAATGGATCCACTGGCTATTGGCTTTGGCTGTGGTGGCCTGTATAGCTTTGGGGCGGCGTTTTGGATAGATCTTGCTTCACCAACACTAAAAGCTTCAGATATACCCAAGTTACTTGAAGTTGCAGGGAGGCGACAAGTCAGTGATACCCCAGGAGCATAGAAATCTATGTGACTGGGGCGAAATGACGCAGTCAACAAAGCTGCAGCTTCAAGGGCGACGGGTATAAACCAGAGATACTTTGAGTTTAGCGATAAAAAAGCGTATAGTAGCGCGCTATTTTTGGGGCCTTGCTGATGGCATTAAGTTGTCAGCAAGGCTTATATATGACTCTTTGTTGGATCAAAAAAACTGTGATTTCTACCGCAAATATTACGATGCAATTTGGCGCTAAGCCGCTTTTTGAAAATATCTCCGTCAAATTCGGCGACGGCAACCGCTATGGTTTGATTGGTGCCAACGGCTGCGGTAAATCAACTTTTATGAAGATCCTCAGCAAAGAGTTAGAGCCAAGTGGCGGTAACATTTTTGTTGAACCTAACCACCGTGTGGCCAAGCTGCATCAGGATCAGTTTGCTTTTGAGCAATACAGTGTGATTGATACTGTGATTATGGGCCACGCTGAGCTCTGGGCTGTAAAAGAAGAACGTGACCGTATCTACGCTGATCCAAATATGAGCGAAGAGGACGGTATGCGTGTAGCCGATTTAGAAGTCGCTTTTGGTGAAATGGATGGTTACAGCGCCGAATCCCGAGCCGGCGAGTTACTGATTGGTGTTGGTATTCCGGTCGAACAGCATTTTGGTCCTATGTCTGCTATAGCACCAGGCTGGAAACTGCGGGTGTTATTGGCTCAGGTATTGTTTGCCGATCCGGAAATCATGTTACTGGACGAACCTACCAACAACTTAGATATCAATACTATCCGCTGGTTAGAAGAAGTGTTGGCTGAGCGTAACAGCACTATGGTTATTATTTCGCACGACCGTCACTTCTTAAACAGCGTTTGTACTCATATGGCTGACTTAGATTACGGCGAACTGCGTGTTTATCCGGGTAACTATGATGAGTACATGACGGCAGCGACACAGGCTCGCGAACGTCTGCTGGCCGACAACGCCAAGAAAAAAGCTCAGATTGCTGAGTTACAAACCTTCGTTAGCCGTTTCTCTGCCAACGCTTCGAAAGCGCGTCAGGCGACATCACGTGCGAAACAAATTGATAAAATTCAGTTGGCCGAAGTAAAAGCCTCCAGCCGGGTCAACCCATTTATTCGTTTTGACCAGCAGAAGCAGCTGTACCGTTTAGCTTTAGAAGTAAACGAGTTAAACAAGAGCTTTGATGACCTGCATGTGTTGAAGAACCTTGATCTGACCATTGAAGTAGGCGAAAAGGTGGCGATCCTGGGGACCAACGGTATAGGTAAATCGACGTTCTTAAAATGTCTGGTAGGTGATTTAACGCCAGAATCCGGTATCGTGAAATGGTCTGAAAACGTCAATATTGGTTATTATGCTCAGGACCACGAATACGAATTCGCGGACGAGAAACGCGATATGACGTTGTTTGACTGGATGAGCCAGTGGAAACAGCCGTCTGACGACGAACAGGCAATTCGTGGTATTTTAGGCCGCTTGCTGTTCTCTCAGGATGAAATCAGCAAACCAACACGAGTGTTATCAGGTGGTGAAAAAGGTCGGATGTTATTCGGTAAGCTGATGCTGCAACGCCCAAATATTCTGGTGATGGATGAACCGACCAACCACCTGGATATGGAGTCGATTGAATCACTGAACATGGCGCTGGAAATGTACAAAGGTACTTTGTTGTTCGTCAGTCATGACCGTGAATTTGTGTCTTCACTGGCAACCCGTATCGTTGAACTGACCGATAAAGGTGTACGTAACTTCGTTGGTACTTACGATGAGTATCTGGTACAGCAAGCTGAACTAGCGGCTCGTTCGTAACCTTATTGCAAGCCTTAAAAAAGCCGGTGCCTACCGGCTTTTTTTATTGTGAATCCAGCCTTTTGGCGGTTAATTCTGCGCTGACACTTGTTTTATCAGACTCGCAATCCCATTGATCTAAAACAGTTTACCCTTTTGTTTAATTGAGCGCCTCGCGTGAATTGTGATAGGGTGATTGAAATCTTTGCCGCAACACGGAGTTTCTTATGAAAATTAATATTGGAATTGAAGACGAGGATCGTAAAGCTATAGTGCACGGTTTAGCGACTTTATTGGCTGACACTTACACTTTGTATCTGAAGACTCATAACTATCACTGGAACGTCACGGGTCCTATGTTCCAGACGCTGCATGTATTATTTGAAACTCAGTATACTGAGCTGGCACTGGCTGTGGATTTAATAGCCGAGCGTATTCGCGCTTTAGGTGAATTCGCGCCAGGTTCTTATAAAGAGTTTGCCAAACTCACCAGCATTAAAGAAGCGGACGGTATACCTGCCGCGCAAGATATGATTAAAGATCTGGTCAAAGGTCAGGAAGCGTTGGCAAAAACGGCACGTTCTATAGTACCAGTCGCCGACAAAGCTTCAGACGAGCCCACGCTGGATTTACTCACTCAGCGTATGCAAGTGCATGAAAAAAATGCCTGGATGCTTAGAAGTTTGTTAGGTTAAGTTGTTTTAACCAATCCTTTTACAATTAAGGTCTGTCAGCAGCAATTCTGACAGGCCTTTTGTTTTTTGCTCTATCGTATTTCCGCAGTGTTCATTGTCAGGAATAAACTGCTATTTTAGAAGTTATATTCGATTTTACCTTGTGATGCTTGCGGGCTTATTATCATCTCGTTCCCTGAAAAACCAACTAGTGAGATGAAACTTACTAGAGGGTTGGACAGAACCAAAACGTACTTATTGTGCTGATTAATCCGCGCTTTGCCCCTGTTGCAGTAATGAAACAGGGGCTTTTTTAGCAGCTGGCGTTTTGAACTTAATTGGATTGATGAAATACAGAGGTTGGTATGAAACGTATAGTGCTATTTTTAATCACGAACTTAGCTGTGATGTTAGTGCTGAGTATCGTTTTAAGTATTGTGTTTAAAGTTTTTGGTATAGATAACCGTAGCATGGGCGGCTTGCTGATATTCGCTGCGGTGTTTGGTTTTGGCGGCTCATTTATTTCTTTAGCCATGTCAAAGTGGATGGCTAAACGTTCCACAGGTGCCGTGGTGATCACTCAAGCTTCAAATGCCACCGAACATTGGCTGATCAGCACTGTGCAGCGTCAGGCAAAACAGGCTGGTATAGCTATGCCTGAAGTTGCAATCTATGACTCTCCTGAAATCAATGCTTTTGCAACAGGTATGAGTCGTAACAATGCGCTAGTGGCGGTCAGCACAGGATTGCTTCAGGCAATGACACAGCAGGAGGCAGAAGCTGTATTGGCTCACGAAGTCTCTCACGTTGCCAATGGCGATATGGTCACGCTGACTCTTATTCAGGGAGTAGTCAATACCTTCGTCATTTTCTTTGCCCGAGTTGTGGCTGGAATTATTGATAATTTCTTTCGCTCAAACGACGAAGAGGAAAGTCAGGGCGGTAGTATCAGTTACATGATCACTGTATTTGTATTGGAAATGATTTTTGGCATATTGGCGAGCATTATAGTGATGTGGTTCTCACGTCAGCGTGAATACAAAGCAGACGCTGGTGCAGCTCGATTAGTTGGCGCCGACAATATGGTTGCGGCGTTACAGCGATTAAAAGGCAATCATGAAAGCCAGTTACAAGGCTCTATGACAGCTTTTGGTTTGGCAACTAAGCCTGCTGCTTCAGAATTATTTATGAGCCATCCACCATTGGATAAACGTATTCATGCACTGCAAAGCCGTTCCTTCGAAAGCTAATCAGGTTTGCTTATAAATGAGCCCCTGTAAACAGGGGCTTCATCTAAAGTTGCTTTATACCTTGAATGCTCTGGCATTGGTTAATAACTCAGTGGCAAGTTTTTCCTGCTCTTTTGCCGTCTGGTTTAACTCGGTCATAGCTTGTTCAGTGTGCTCTGCTAAGCCTTGAACTGCAGTAAGCTCATCGCGCATTTGTTGATTCTGTTGATACTGCTGTTCGCTGGAATTTGCGATATCAGAGGTCGCAATACTCACCTCTGCGATCAATTTTTTAATTTCGGCCAGAGCATGTAGCGCCTGTTCCGAACCAGAAACACATAATTCAGCGCTTTGGCGCTCTTTTGCTAAATCCAGCGCAGTCTCGTCAACGGTGATCATTAATCTGTTTAACATTTGCTGAATTTCCATTGTTGCCTGGCGCGTGCTACCTGATAAGCGCCGGACTTCATCTGCGACCACCGCAAAACCGCGGCCATGTTCTCCGGCTCGTGCCGCTTCAATAGCGGCGTTTAACGCCAACAGGTTGGTTTGTTCTGAAATACCCTTAATGGTATCCAGCACTGTGACTATATCTGTAGCCGCAGAACGAAGTTGATCCATACTTTGGCTTGAAGAGCTGACTTGATCTGCAAGGTGGCGCATTGAACTGGCGACGCTGTTGACGGCTTGATAGCCAGCATCCGCTTGCTGATTGGCATGATGGGCCTGAACTGCACTGCTGCGCAATTGACCCGCTGACTGCTGCAACTGGAGATCCAGGCTTTGCGACTGATGCAATAAATGGCTTATGGCGGCACCTTGCTGGATAGCCGAGCTTTTGCATTCCTGACTAATTTGCAGGTTCTGAGTAGCCGCAGACGCGCTTTGCTCTGATGTACTGCTTAGTTTTGCTACCAAAGTAGAAAAAGAACCAAAAAGTTTACTTAAAGCAGCCCCGATATCTGACAGTTCGTCTTTGGTGTTTAACTCGAAACGTACTGTTAAATCGTGAGATTGTGCTGAATGTTCAATACGTTGATGCAGTGTCAGCATAGGTTTGGCAAAACGCTTAGCAAGCAAATGAACCAGCCAGATGACCAGTACGCCTAAGATCAAGACAGCAAGCAGGGTACTTAATATCAGGTTTGTCCGAATAGTACTGACTGCAGCAAGACTTTCTGCAGCATCTTGTTGCACTATAAGTGCATAGCGTTGCTGACCTATTCTTAACGGATGCCAACTTATCAACGATTCTACACCACGATAATCCTTAGCCTCCGCTACACCTGATTCGCCCGCAAGGGCCTGATTGACTTGATCAAGCTGGATTTTGGCATACCCGCCCAAGCCATGGGGGCCTGCTTTAAATTGAGGATAATCCTGCATAAAGCGGTTTTTATCCACTAAGTATGGCCTTAGTTCGGTCACCAGACTTTGGTGTTGATCTACCAAATATACATCTCCACTCTGACCTAAACCCAGGTCTTGCCATTTCCGATTTCCGGTCATCAAATCTGTGAACCGACTTATCGGATATTGAGCTACTAAAAAACCGACTGGCGTATCTGCGCTGTTAGGATGAAATACGGGTACGCCAAAAAACAACACTTGTTGTTGAAAGTAGCCGCCAAATGCGCTTATCGCTGAGATTTTTAAACCGGCTTTAGGATTTTTCTTCAGACTATGAACTAACTTGGCTAGTTCAGTATCGGCAAAAGCACCGTTTTGTAAGTTGCTGGCAAAAACAGGTCCTTTATTTACGTTATACAAAACATCCAGGCTATTTGCATCGACCAGCAGTAAGTCCTGAAAGCCATAACGTTGTACTATTTCTTTAAAACTGTTGTGATATTTTTTATGTTGCTGACCGTAAACTGAGCCGTCGCCTCTATCTTCCAGTAAGTGTTGCTTACCCAGAGGTTGTGGGTTGTCCGCCACGTAGTACTTTTGCAGTAACAAAGTTTCAAATTTGGCTTTGTCGAGCCAAACTTTAGTGTTTGCTTTCAGTCCCTGAGTCTGAGCCTCGAAGTAAGGTTGGTATTTGTTGCTATACCAATCTGACATTTGTTGTTTAAGGCTATCAAGACCCGGCGCCTGGACTTCGTAACGGTAAGAGACAAACGGATTTTTGAAGCTATAAATAGCCTCTTGCGTCAGGCGATTGTGAGCCAATACATTCAGCAATTGCTGTTGGCTATCAATTTGAGTCAGCAGCATAGTGTGACGACTGGTAGCCAGCGCCTGAAATTGTTGCTCTGAACTTTGATGCACTGCGTCAGAGCTGTCTTTTAATGCTAATAATCCGCTGGTACTTGCTGACAAAATGACAGCCATAACGGTCAACAGACCGGCTCCCAAGGTTAATTTTTTGGCGATATTCATACAACTCCTATCTCCACTTAGTTTCAGGCAGAAGCAGGGTAGAGATGAGTGGTTGCAAATTTATGACAAAGTGGTCGCAGCAGAAATGAACGCTTGAATAACAACCATCATTGAAATTATATGTAATAAGCTTATATCTTTATGGAATTTAACGATTTTGCTATGATAAGTCCCTGTTTGTTCACCTTTGAGTAGCGGCGGTCTATGCAACAGCCAGTTGTCCATGCGTTTTTTGAGCCTCAGAGCTTCACTTACAGTTATTTAGTCTGGGATCCTCAGAGCAAAGAGGCAGCAGTGATCGATCCTGCACTTGAATTTGACGCTACTTCTGGTTCCATCGGTACCAGCCTCGCTGATCAGATCATAGCGCAGGTTAAACAGCATAACCTTACTGTGCAATGGCTACTGGAAACTCATGTCCATGCAGACCACCTATCAGCTGCGCCTTATTTACAGCAAAGGTTGGGGGGGCGTACTGGCATAGGATCACGAATTACTGAAGTACAACAGTTGTTTAGCCAAGTGTTTAATTTGAAGCAGTTAAAAACAGATGGCTCAGTTTTTGGTAAACTTTTTGCCAATGGTGAAAGTTTTATGCTTGGCACCATCTGCTGTGCCGTGTTACACACCCCAGGACATACTCCTGCTTGTGTCAGTTATTGCATAGGGGATGCGGTCTTTGTCGGTGATACCTTGTTTATGCCGGATTATGGTTCAGCGCGTTGTGACTTCCCCGGCGGTGATGCAGCAACCTTGTACAGATCAGTACAAAGGCTCTATAAGTTACCTGATGCCACCCGGATGTTTTTATGCCACGACTATAAAGCGCCTGGACGGGAACAGTTTGTCTGTGAAACCACTGTCGCGGCGCAAAAACAGCAGAATATCCATTTAAAGCAAGGTACCAGTGAGCAGGATTTTGTTGCGATGCGAAGCAGCAGGGACAAAACTCTGAGTATGCCAAAGCTACTCTTACCTTCGGTGCAGGTGAATGTGCAGGCAGGGCAGCTTCCGCAAGCAGAAGACAATGGTACTGTGTATTTGAAATTGCCTGTGAATTTGTTTTGTTAAGGACAGCAGATGCAACTGGTTATAGCGACTGATATTTTTGGCTTACAACCAGAAGTACTTGCGGAGTTTAGCCAGCTTAGTTCGAGTTATCTTTGTGTTCAGCCTTACTCTCATCAACCACCAGTATTTACCGACGATAATGAGGCTTATAGCTATTTCGTCGAACAAGGTGGGCTTGAAGCCTATAGCAA
>NZ_JAIWOI010000275.1 GCF_020217005.1 Rheinheimera sp.
GAAGCTAGCTGAGGTACTTATGTCTCAGACCGAAGCTGTATTTCTAATTGGTTTTAGCGCTGGCGCTGCTGCTTGCTGGATAAATTTGGCGTTAAATAATTTACCTATAAGCCATTGTGTAGCTTTTTATGGCGGTCAAATTCGTATGCTGACACATTTACAACCGCTTTATCCAACGGAGCTGATTTTTGCTGAAGAAACTCATTTCTCAGTGCGGGATTTGATGGCTGTGTTAGAAGGCCGAATTAACTTGAAACAAAGCCTTGCACCTTTTTCTCACGGTTTTATGAATAAGTTGTCGAAAGGATACAATGCTGAAGCTGCAAGGTTTTACTGGGAAAAAATAAAGGCTGGATACGAAGCCAGCCTTTAATCGTCAGCATCAACCAGTGCTGTTAACGTACGTTGGTACTTTCGAAGATTTTATCAGCTGACGCTGCAACAAAACCGCCGTATAACTGGCCGTTGGCCATAGGGTAACGACGGGCAAATTCGTAGAAACAACTCGGAATGTTACGCGTGCCGTCGGTAAATTGTACCGGTGCTTCGTCGGCTAAAGTGGAGGACTGTTCCAGCAAGACTTCTGGTGTGCCTTTGATCTCACCACCTGAAGTGTTTAACGGGAATCCTGCGTCTTTTAATGCCTGGTTCACGGACTCCAGAGTGTCAAAGTTTTTCAGAGCGTTGACACTGACCGTAAAGTGATTGGCGCGGTAACCCCAAACAGACATCCAAGCGGCATATTCGCTCTCTGCCAATAAAGTTTCGTAACTTTGCTGATCGATAGTCCAGTGACGGCCTGAATACAGGAAGTTATCTGCGGTTACCGCTGATTCAGGGATCTGGTCTACCAACTTACGCACAATGTTTTGAAGCTCTTCTGAGCATTTCTCTAACAGCAGTTCGGAAATAAACACTTTTGGCAGAGTAGGGTCTTTATGCTCAAAGTGTTTGGCATAAAGTTTTTTCGCTTCGAAGTGGTATTCACCACCTTCGGTATAACCTAAGGCCAGCAGGTGAGCTGCCAGTTTATCCAGGCCTACTTTTTCAATGTTAAAAGTACGAAGCGCGATGTGATCATTAATCACGTCATCTTGTTGTGACGAGCCTAAAATCGCATGAATTTTTTTGGCAGATGGGGTCACTTCCAGGTAGTTCGCCCAAAGTTGGTTAAACAGTTCTTTCACATCAGTATGCATAACGAGTCCTGCTCTGTTGATTATGGTGTTCTGGCCGGAAAGTCTACTGACTTTACCGGCTTTTTGTTTTGATCTGGTTCAGTGTTACAGCATTAATCCCGGGCTTAAACTGGCAGGCAGGACCACTTGATCCGCTTCGACAGAAGAGACAGGGTAAGCGCAATAATCAGCTGCGTAATAAGCACTGGCTCTGTGATTGCCACTGGCGCCAATACCGCCAAAAGGAGCGGCACTGGATGCACCTGTAATAGGTTTGTTCCAATTGACGATGCCGGCGCGAATGCGCTGGAAAAACAGCTGATAATCTTCGGCAGAATCGGCCAGTAGGCCAGCAGATAAACCGTATTTGGTGTTATTGGCTTCCTGGATCGCCTGCTCAAAATCATTGTACCTGTAGACCTTTAACAGCGGGCCAAAATGCTCTTCGTCAGGAATACCGCTGATACCTGTCACATCGACTATACCAGGTGTGACATAAGCGCCATGTGCTTGTGGTAGGGTCAGTTCGACTAAGGCTTTAGCGCCCATGTCAATAAGTTGCTGCTGAGCTTTGGCCATGCCTTCTGCTGCTTTGGCAGAAATCATAGCGCCGTAAAAGGGCTGTTCAGCAGCAAATGGGTCGGCAACCTTGATGTTTTTAGTCGCGGCCACCAATTCTGCCAAAATAGCATCGCCATTGCCGGTATTTGGCACAAACAAACGACGGGCACAGGTGCAGCGCTGACCTGAACTGATAAAAGCCGACTGAATAATGTCATGCACTGCAGCTTTAACATTAGCAACGTCTTTAATAATGAGCGGGTTGTTCCCACCCATTTCCAATGCCAAAATTTTACCTGGCTGACCAGCGAACTGCTGATGCAGGTAATGACCTGTGCCTGAACTGCCGGTAAAAAACAGGCCATCCAACTCTGGGTGTGCAGCCAAGGCCTTACCTGTGGCCACTTCACCTTGTAACAAAGTAAGCACGCCCGCTGGTAAACCAGCCTGTTGCCACAACTGTACTGTGTATTCAGCCACCTTGGGAGTCAGCTCAGAGGGCTTAAAGACTACCACGTTGCCAGCAATCAGAGCCGGAACTATATGACCATTGGGTAAGTGACCTGGGAAATTATAAGGTCCAAACACTGCTACCACGCCATGCGGCTTGTGGCGGATAAAGGCTTTAGCTCCTGGCATAGGGTTTTCTACTGTGCCGGTACGTTCTTCATGCGCGCGTTTGGAGATGGCAATTTTGCCTATCATAGCCGCTACTTCTGTACGGCTTTCCCATAAAGCTTTGCCTGTTTCTTCAGCAATAGTACGGGCCATAGTTTCAGTGTTTTCTTGTAGCAAGGCGGCAAATTTTTCAATCACCAGCAGACGTTCGGTAAGGGATAAAACCGACCAGCTATAAAAGGCCCGACGCGCAGAGAGTAAAGCCTGATGCACCTGAGCTTCATCGGCACTATTGCCGTGCCATATCGCCTGACCAGTTGCCGGGTTTACTGACTGAAAGGCTAAACCAAAACCGTTTTGCCATTGACCATCGATAAACTGCACTGCAGCTTTTGTTATCGTTTTCATAGTAGCTTCGTTCATTTCACTGCCTTTTCTAAGGAGAGGTAGCGCACAAAATCGCCATTGCTGACCATCAGAGCTTCTGCCAATTCTGGGCTAATCACCAATTCATGATTGTCGTTCAACGCTGCATTTTTACTGAATACTGCACGGAAATTGGTGGTGTGCGTGTTGCAAATAGACAAAGTGGCTGAGCCTTCAATCGGCGCGACCAGCACTTTGACTTTGTGGCTGTTGCGTACAGATTTTATTTGTTTTAACTGGCATTCAACTGTTGGGCCGCCGTCGAATAAGTCGACATAGCCCCGGTGGAAAAACCCTTCGTTTTCCAATAATGCCAAAGCAGGTTTGGTGTTTTCGTGAACTTCGCCTATCACTTGCTGCGCTGATTCTGGTAATAAGCTGACATAGATCGGATGGCGTGGCATCAGATCAGCGATAAAGCCTTTATTACCAACACCAATCATATAATCAGCAGTAGGGAAGTCGATGCTGAAAAAGTACGACTGCAACCATTTCCAGAACGGCGGTAAACCTGATTCATCAGCCACACCACGCATCTCGGCGATCACCATTTTGGAAAAACGCTTCGGATGTTCGGCCATAAATAAAAACCGTACTTTCGATAAAAAACGGCCGTTTAAGCCTTGACGATAAGGCTCACGTAAAAACAGCGTACAAATCTCAGATACACCGGTGTAGTCGTTGCACATGGTCAGTACTTCGACTTGTTTAAATACATCCAACTCTTTGGAGTGGTGCACCACAGTGCTTTTATGGAAATGGTACAAAGGGGTCTCCAGACCCACTGAGGCCTCAATGCCTGAGGTGCCGACTATCTCGCCGGTACTGGTATCTTCCAGCACAAACAAATAGCCCTGATCGCCCATGGCCTCAATGCTCGTCGCGAAGCTTTGCTCAGAACGGGCAATTTTCGCCTGCAATTTTTGCTCATTCACCGGCAACGAGGTAAAACCAGCACCTGATTCAATCGCGATTTGCATCAGGACAGGGTAATCCGATTGTCGGATAGGACGGATCAACAACATAAATTCTTTATTCCCGCGTTGTAGCTGTTAAATAAGTGAAGGGAGCTCAATGAACTCCCTTTAATAGCCTTACGCCTGCACCATCTTGGCGACAGCTTTTTCCAGACGTTTTAAACCTTCAGCAATGTCTTCCTTTGGAATAATCAGTGAAGGTGTCATGCGGATCACGCTATAACCTGCGACTAACATCATTAAACCTTCGTCTGCTGCGGCCAACATAAAATCACGGGCTTTGCCCTGATATTTATCATTCAAGGCTGCGCCTAACAACAGGCCCTGGCCACGGATTTCACTGAATACATCATATTTAGCGTTAATGGCTGTTAAACCTTCACGGAATAACTGCTCGCGCTCTTTCACGCCGTTTAACACTTCAGGCGTATTGACTGTATCAAATGCAGCTATGCCTACAGCACAAGCCAACGGGTTACCGCCATAAGTAGAACCATGGGTGCCGACCACTAAATGCTTAGCTATAGCTGTGGTTGTCAGCATAGCACCTATAGGGAAACCGCCACCTAAAGCTTTGGCTGTGGTCAGAATGTCCGGCACCACGCCTAAACCCATATAGGCATATAACTGACCGGTACGGCCTACACCAGATTGCACTTCGTCAAAAATCATCAGGGCATTGTGCTTTTTACATAAAGCCGCCACACCCTGGATAAAGTCTGCAGTTGGCGTGATGATGCCGCCTTCACCTTGCAACGGCTCTAACATCACAGCACAGGTATTGTCGGAAATCAGCGCTTCAAGACTTGCCAGGTTGTTGTATTCAGCATGCGCTATATCGGCAGGTTTTGGACCAAAACCGTCAGAATAAGCAGGTTGACCACCTACTGTCACAGTGAAAAAAGTACGGCCATGGAAACCTTGTTTAAAGGCAATAATTTGGGTTTTGTTCTCGCCAAATTCATTTTTAGCCCAGCGGCGCGCCAGCTTTAGTGCTGCTTCGTTCGCTTCTGCGCCTGAGTTGGCGAAATAGACTTTTTCAGCGAACGTAGCGTTGACCAGTTTTTGCGCCAGAATTAACGCTGGCTCATTGGTCATCACGTTGGATAAATGCCATAACTTATCGGCCTGATCTTTTAATGCGCCCACTAAAGCAGGATGGCAATGCCCTAAACAGTTCACGGCTATACCACCGGCGAAGTCGATAAACTCACGGCCTGTTTGATCCCAGACTCTTGAACCCTGTCCTTTTACCGGGATCACGGCGGACGGTGCGTAGTTTGGAACCATGACTTCATCGAATAAAGATCTGCTGACTTGCATTGTTGTTCTGCCTTAATGCTTTTTGTTAACGCCCCTGATCAACAGGGTAGCGAAGGAATTTCATTTATTATATTGGCCATACTTACCAATATGCAGTAGCATTATTTACAATATTTCAGCTAATTCTGACATTTTGATAAGGTGATTAAGCAAATTGATAAGCGCCGACGATGAAAAACTACTGGGTATGCTACGCCGCAACGCCAGAGCCAGCATTTCTGACTTAGCCAGAGCCTTAAATGTATCGCGCAGCACAGTACAAAACCGCTTGCATAAACTTGAGCAAAGCGGCGTGGTGAAAGGTTATGTGCTGGAATACGGCAGTGCATTTTTAAGCCAGTTAGTTTCAGCCCACGTCGCGATAAAGGTGCGGCAAAAGCTGACAACAAAAACCAATGTTGAACTAAAGCAAATCAGCCAGATTTCCGAGTTGTATGCCATTAGCGGCGAATACGATTTAATAGCAGTAGTGCAGGCGCAAAGCACTGAGCAGTTGAGCCATATTCTGGATGAAATTGGTAATCTGGATGGGGTAGAGCGGACCAATTCGTCTGTTATTCTGGAGACTAAGTTCAAGAGATAGCTGTCAAAAAGACACTTTTCAGGTCTGACCAGAGTGAAATGAACGCCATTTAGCGCCAGTTTAACCTTTGTGAGGTTGCCGCCTCAGTCAGACCTGTTATGATCGCCAGCAATTTGAGCCAGCAGGCTAGTTTTGAGAGATCCCCATGAGTACAAAACAACCTCTTTATACCTCCTACGCAGGTCCAGCTTTATTAGAAACTCCGTTATTAAATAAAGGCAGTGCCTTCACCAAAGAAGAACGTATCGCCTTTAACCTGATTGGTTTATTGCCTCCGCGTTACGAAACTATTGAACAGCAACTGGCCCGTGCCTATATGCAGTATTCCAGTTTCGCCGAACCCATCAACAAACATATTTATCTGCGTGCCATTCACGATAAAAACGAAACTTTGTTTTATCGCTTGGTGAAAGAGCATCTGGAAGAAATGATCCCGGTGATTTATACGCCAACAGTAGGGGACGCCTGTGAGCGTTTCTCGGCTATTTACCGCAGTGCCCGTGGTATTTTTGTTTCGTACAGCGAACGTGAGCATATGGATGACATACTGCGCAGCGTTACCAAGAAAAAAGTAAAAGTCATAGTAGTGACGGATGGCGAGCGTGTACTGGGCTTAGGTGACCAGGGCGTAGGCGGCATGGGTATTTCTATCGGCAAGTTGTCCTTGTACACAGCCTGTGGTGGTATCAGCCCGGCTTATACCTTACCAGTGATGCTGGATGTCGGTACGAATAATGAAAAACTGCTGAATGACCCTGTGTATATGGGTTCTAAGCACAAGCGTATTACTGGCGAAGAATACGATGCCTTTATCGACCAGTTTATGAAGGCTGTTAAACGCCGTTGGCCAGAAGCTTTGGTGCAGTTTGAAGATTTCGCTCAGCCGAATGCGATGCCAATTTTAAAACGCTACCGTGATGACTACTGCTGCTTTAACGATGATATTCAGGGCACTGCTGCTGTGACTGTAGGCTCCTTATTAGCAGCCTGTCGCAGTAAAGGGGTAAAACTGTCGTCGCAGAAAGTGGTTTTTGTCGGTGCTGGTTCTGCAGGTTGCGGTATAGCTGAGCAAATCATCAGTCAAATGAAAACTGAAGGACTGGATGATGCGACAGCGCGTAAGCAGGTCTACATGGTGGACCGTTTTGGTCTGTTGACTGAAGGCATGGCTGATTTACGTGATTTCCAACAAGCGCTGATGCAGAAAAAATCAGATCTGTCGGATTGGAGCTATAGTGGCGACTACGCATCATTACTTGATGTGATGAACTGCGCTAAACCAGATATCTTAATTGGTGTGTCTGGTCAGCCAGGATTATTCACTGAGCAAGTGATCACAGCCATGAAAAAACACTGCGAACTGCCGATTATTTTCCCGTTGAGCAACCCGTCGAAACAAGTGGAAGCGACACCAGAACAAGTCATTAAGTGGACAGAAGGCAAAGTGATTATCGCGACCGGCAGTCCGTTTAAACCTGTGACTTACAAAGGACAGTCGTACCATATTGCGCAGTGCAATAACTCCTACATTTTCCCGGGTATAGGTTTAGGTGTGGTGGCTGTGAAAGCAAGCCGTATCAGTGATGACATGTTACGTATTGCCAGTGAAACTTTGGCTGCAGCGTCGCCATTAGCCAACACAGGGCAGGGTTCTTTACTGCCGGCTTTGTCTGAACTGTCTGAACTGAGTAAAAAAATCGCCTTTGAAGTGGCTAAAATTGCTCAAAAACAAGGTTTGGCGCTGGAAATCGGTGATGAAGAATTACTGCAAAAAATTGAACGTAATTTCTGGACACCGGAATATCGTCAATACAAGCGAGTCAGTGGCCATTAATAACATTATTCAGCTTTTTACACTTTTAAGGCTGTAAAAAGAGAAATAAAAAGTTGGTTTAATCAGTAGCTTAGCTATTAAACCAACTTTTTTTATTTTTCCTGCCAACTAATTTCGTTCCAGCTTCGACTTAGTTACAACTGAACCACAGGAGCTTGTTATGAAATTCCAACCATCTTTTTCTTTTGTTTTGTCTTTTGCCGCCGTTGCCATCATTGCAGGTTGCACAGCTCAGGCAGAGACAACAGCAGCAACAGCCAAAGCAAAGCCTGCGCAAATCGCCTTTATTAAAAACTGTAAAGTGATACAGCAACGTGCCATGACGCCAGATGAGTTTACTGCATACCAGCGTTTAGAAGCCGTTGAACAACAAATGGATGAACTGCATTTGCCAATTAAAGCTTTTGAAGCTGAAATGGAACAGCACAGTGAACGCATGGCTGAACTTGCAGATCTTGTGCACCAGGAAGATGAACACAGTATTCGCATAGACAAAGTTAAAATGGCTGAGCAGCAAAAATTAGCTGAAGAAATTCAGGACATCGCTGAACGCCACAAACCGCATTTTGCAGCCTTAGAACAAAAAGGTGATGAAATAAGTGAATTGGCCGACGAATTCACAGACTTACTGGAAAAATCAGCACCGGCCGAAGGCTTTGATCAAATCCAGGTGATGTCAGGTTCTGGCGCAACAACAGAATGTTACGACGACGGTATTAAACTGATTTCACGGAATTAGTTTTAAACTTGAAGCGGAAGCTATAGGCTGCGTTTTGCAGCCTATTTTTTTGTTTGACGTAGACCGTGCGCATATGCGGATAAAATGCTGTAAAACAAAGCTGTTATCTTTGACACCATGTCATGCAAGCATGCGATAGTAACTTTAGATAAATTGAATAACCAGTTGATAAATAAAGATATAATGCTCCATTTCCTTTAATAGATAGTAGCACATAATAGAGATATTTCGTTAAATTAGAGTAATTTAACGCAAAAGAGGCTCCGAGAAAGGAGCCTTTTTTATTTAGTTGGATTTGGTTTTTAAGTCAAGCGAGCAAAAGCGGTGGTAGTAGAGAGAAATATTACCAAAATGGGAGAAAAGTGCAGTATTACTACACTTTTCGCCTGTCGGCAGAGTGGTGAAAAAAAATTATCTACTGAAAATGAAATTTTATTTTTGAGGCATTACATATGTCTTAGAAAAAGAACTGGGCTTATCTGATTTAACAGGGCCATTAAAACGAGGAATGAAAGTAAAACTTTGATGCTGAATGGTAAGACGGGTAATGCCATCTTGTGGCATAGGAATGGATTCAATAGCGTTAGAAATAATCTGAGGTAGCTGCTGTTCAAAATCTCTGCCCATGGTGCAATCAGAGATTCTTAGCTTGGAAAGCTGGCGCTTATCAGTATCAATCTTGATAAATATGCCACATGACTTTCCCCTGTGATATTCGTGCAATGTAACACGACGGTGAATTTTTTCTAAAAGCGCTGAGGTATATCGTGTGCTATCAGTGGATACGCTTTTTTTAGAAGGCTTGTTTTCATAAAGCGTTTTGTCTTGAGGCGTATGAGGCTGACTAACGTAGTGTTGGGAAAAAACAGATACAGATGCTACTCCCAGGAGAAAGACAATTAATTTACGCACAATAGAGTCCCTTTATTAGTTACGTGAAAGTAATTTACTTCTGATTTACCCATTTTGGCAAGGTGCGAACGTAACACAGAATTGGATCTGTTCAGTTGCGCCAAAACACAAAAGGCCCATTCGGGCCTAATGAGTTTCTGTCGCTGGAGTATTTAAAAGCCGGTTACTTTGTTGAAAGTGAGGCTACAGCCTCTTTGTTGTCATACCGCTTTTCAAGCGGTAAGCAGGTGACATTGTGTCGAACGTTATCAGCAGTTTTGACGGTAAGCACACATTCCCTGGGATGACTTAGCACTTTAAAGGGGCCGATATCAACAGGGTTATTGTCTTCATCAACCCAGTAATACTGAATTTCACGGCCAGCAATCATCACCGCAGAAAAGTAGAATTTAGAGGATTTTTTCTCATTGGGTTTAGTTTCGCCTTCAGAATTAGACTCTGAATTCGATTTCAACGCACCAGAATCAGCCTCTGCTGGCTTTGGATAGTAATACTCATAAGGAGCCACTGGCTCAGCCGAACAAGAGCCATAGAGCGTTTTATAGGTCTGGTTACAGCTAAATAATCCTTTTCGCGGCTCTTCAGGTTGAAAAACCACTAGGGCATTCACTGCAAAGGCGGACAGTGCTGCCCCAATCAAAAAAGGCCAATGTTTACCAAAGTTTTGCTGTTTAAGGTCATTTTTAAACTTCTCCCATTTGCTGATGTAGCGGCCATGCGTAAAGTAAGCTGGCAGCATCCGGCTAATTGCCTGTATTTCGTTATTCGCACTAAAGACTTGCTCAGTGTCATAGGCGTTGTAGAGGTGCTTGCCGTTGTACCACCAGCGGTCTACGGTCGGCGCATAGG
>NZ_JAIWOI010000367.1 GCF_020217005.1 Rheinheimera sp.
CGTCTTGTCTTTCACACTCTTTACTACGTTCTGTATCCGGTCGTTTTATTGCTGTTGAACCAGCTGTTCGACCCGAGTTGTGATTATATTATTGCGATAACTATTATTTCGCAAGTTTAATTTTTAATTATTTTGATAATTCTTATTAAGTATTTGATTTATAACTGTTTTTATTTTTATCTTCGATGGTGTAACAACAATAACTTAGGTTCAGGTACTGGTTTTCTCTCTTCAAGCGAGCTGGCTGAACCAGCATACGGGGCTTAGCCGCTGTTTTTATGAACAATGCGTGGTACATAATCATTTTTGTTGCAAAAAAGATAACAAATAAGCACTATCTTTTGTTCATCAATCAAGGAGATTATCGATGAACTTAAAGTTATTAAGCTGCGTCAGTGTATTGTTATGTAGTTTTGTCAGTCTGGCCGAGCCAGCCAAGCCTGAAACTGTAGAGCTGTTTCTGAAAGTAACGGATGCCGCCGCTACAATAGATTACGCTTATGCGCAGTTAGATCAGATGAGCGAGCAAATGGTTCGTGCTCAACTCAAAGATGGAAAGGACGATCCTTTGGTACAGAAGCACTTGCGGGAACTGAACCAGTTGGTTCGCTCTGAGTTATCCTGGCAACAGTTAGAGCAGCCTATGAGCGCGCTTTATGCCAGTATTTTTACTGAAGACGAGTTACAAGGCATTATCGCTTTTTATCAATCACCAGCAGGTCAGAAGATGGTCAAGCGTCAGCCGGAATTGATTCAGGCCAGCATGGCAATGATGCAGGAACTGTCGATGCAGTTAATGCCTAAAATTAAGCAATTGGTAGAGAAACAGAGCCAGGAAAGGATAGAGCAAAGTCAGAAGAAGTAGTTTTTTCGCCATTACGGCATGTACGTCAGCCCTTCTTCTTCGCCCTCGGATGCGCACTGTCATAGACTTTAGCGAGCTGCTGGAAATCCAGGTGGGTGTAGACCTGAGTGGTATTGAGGTTGGCGTGGCCTAGTAGTTCCTGCACGGCGCGCAGGTCTGAGCTGGATTCGAGCATATGAGTGGCGAAGGAGTGACGCAGCATATGAGGGTGTAAATGCTGAGTTAAACCCTGGCGCTCCGACCAGAGGTTGACACGCTGTTGTACTTGCCTGTGGCTGATCCGGTTTTTTTGTTTACTTAAAAACAACGCCTCAGGCTCTGCCCCCACGTAAGCGCCTCGCACTTTTAGCCAGTCTTTCAGAGCAGCCACTGCCATACGGCCTATAGGTAGTACTCTTTGTTTATTGCCTTTGCCGCGCACCCGTATCAAGGCTTCGGACCAATCAATATCCTGCAGATTGGCACTGACCAGTTCGTCCAATCGTAAACCTGATGAGTAAAACAACTCCAGAATAGCTTTATCCCGGCAGGCGAGAGCATCTTCGCTGGTATCAAAATCCAGCAGGTGATGAATTTGGTCGACATCGAGATTTTTTGGCAAAGGTTTATCAAATTTTGGCACTTGTAGATAAGAGGCTGGGTTTTCTTTGAGTTTGCCTTGTTGCACCAGGTAACGGTAAAAGCTGCGTAACGAAGCGACCCGTAGCGCTAAGCTACGTGCTTTCAGGCTTTTGCGGCATGAAGAGATATGCTGTTGTAACTGGGTTTCGCTGAGATCTAGCCAATGACGTGCTTGCCCGGCCAATTGACTGGCCACAGCGCAAAGCTGTAAATGGTAGCTGGTTAAGGTTTTATCGCTGTAACCCCGTTCATGTTTTAAATAAGCCAGGAAAGCCGACAAGTCGGCCTGCCAATCAGCTAATTCAGGCGACAACATAAGAGGGTAAAACAGCTAATACCAGCTTCGCCAGATGGTCCAAAAATAAGGTGTCCATCCCTGGCTGGAAATGCTCGTCTGAGTCACTGCCAAAAGCCAGCAGGAACTGCTGCTCGTCCGACAGTGTTAACAGTTGCAAGGACACAGAGTGAATGTGAGATTCAAACAGCGCCGACATTTCGTCGCGGTTCATCCGGCCAAAATAATAAGTTTTGCCACTTAAACGGCGTTGCAGTATCAGCTGTAATTGCGCGACCTGCTCGGTTTTTTGCTGCAGGTCGACCAATACACAACTTTGCACCTGCGGCATTTTGGCGGTAAAGGCCTGCAGTGCACTTAATAACGCGCTTTGATCTGTGGTTTTTAATAATTCTAAGTGCAGATCGTTCAGCGCATAAAATATCTGCTCGTTCTGGCGGGCTATACCCATCAGACGCGTAATGTCATCTTCTAAAGAACGGATTTTTTCGCGCTGTAATTCCAATTGACGTTCTACTAAAGACACCACACCTCTTTGCTGGTGTGGTAAACGTAACCGGCTTAAAAGCTCCGGGTGCTGCAGAAAAAACTCTGGGTGATCATAAAGATAATCCACAATCAGGCTAGCTTCAGCCAGTTCAGGGTTCACCAGTGTTGTATCGAGAGGAAGGTCGCTCATAAGAATAATTGTCCATCAAAAACATGTTCGGCTGGCCCTGTCATTTTGACGGGTTGGCCAGGCCCTTGCCAGCGGATCTGCAAAGAACCGCCTGGTAAATCTACCCTTACCTGGGTTTGTAATTTTTTCTGCATCTGACCAATCACTGCCGCAGCACAAGCACCTGTGCCACAAGCCAGGGTTTCACCAGCGCCACGTTCCCATACTCTTAATTTGACATGAGAAGGCGACAGCACCTGCATAAAACCTATATTGGCGCGTTCAGGGAAACGTTCATGGTGTTCAAACACCGGCCCCCACTGATGCACCGGAGCCGTCTGAATATCATCGACCAGGATCACCGCATGTGGATTACCCATAGAGACCACTCCACATAAAGTAGTGGCGTCTTCACTGTGCAGAATATAATTCAGCTCCTGTTTTTGTGCTTTAAAAGGCACTTTGACCGGATCAAACTGCGGTACGCCCATATTGACCGTGACCTGACCATCTTGCTCTATATACAATGTGATTTTGCCGGACTTAGTGCTGACCGAAATTTTGTATTTATTGGTCAGGCCTTTATGCCGGACAAATTTCGCAAAACAGCGTGCGCCGTTGCCACATTGTTCTACTTCAGAACCGTCGGCATTAAAGATGCGGTAATGAAAATCCAGATCCGGATCGTATGGCGGTTCCACCATCAGCAACTGGTCAAAACCCACACCAAAGTTGCGATCGGCCAGCTTTTTGATTTGTTCTTTGGTAAAGAACACATTTTGGCTGACGGCGTCTATCACCATAAAGTCATTGCCCAAACCGTGCATTTTTGAGAAATGCACTAAGCTTTGGTGATTGCGATCTTTAAATTTATTGTCTGGGTTCATTCAGGGTACCAACTGTTCACCGTGCCACAGGTCTTGCCATTGCTCGCGCTGGCGGACTAAATAGCTACGGTCACCATCCACCAGCACTTCGGCGGCTCTGGGTCTGCTGTTGTAGTTGGAACTCATGGTAAAACCATAAGCACCGGCCGAGCGCACCACCAGTAAATCGCCCGGCTCCAGGGCCAAAGCACGGTCTTTACCGAGGAAATCACCTGTTTCACAGACCGGACCTACCACATCGTAAGTGACGGCTGGAACATCAGGTTTTTGTTGCACAGCAATAATAGATTGCCATGCGCTGTAGAGTGCCGGGCGAATTAAGTCGTTCATAGCTGCATCAACAATAGCGAAATGCTTTTCCTGACCTGGTTTTAAATACTCCACTTTGGTCAGCAGTACACCGGCATTGGCCATAATGGCACGACCCGGTTCAAAAATCAGCGACAGCTGTGGATACCCCGCCAGTTTTTCTACTACTTTAGCGGCGTATTCAGCAGGATGCGGCGGAGTTTCACCGTCGTAAGGCACACCCAAACCGCCACCAATATCGATATGGCTTAAGTGGATACCCACTGCCGCTAATTTGTCGATCAATGCCAATAACTTATCTAAGGCATCTAAAAATGGCTGGGTTTCGGTCAGTTGTGAACCAATGTGACAGTCCACACCACAGACTTTTAAATGTGAAGCGGCATTGGCTTGCTGGTACATGGCGAGCGCGTCGTTAATGTCGATACCAAACTTATTGGCTTTTAAACCGGTAGAAATATAAGGATGGGTTTTGGCGTCGATATCCGGGTTCACCCGAATAGAAATAGGCGCAATGATATTCAAACGGCTGGCCACTTGCTGAATACGTTCCAGCTCTGGAATAGATTCGACGTTAAAGCACTTGATGCCGGTGTGCAGCGCAAACTCAATTTCAGTGACCGACTTACCTACACCAGAGAACACCACTTTTTTGGCATCGCCACCGGCTTGCAAGACGCGGCGTAATTCACCTTCGGAGACGATATCAAAACCACTGCCAAGGCGGGCCAAAATGTTGAGCAGAGCTATATTGCTGTTGGCTTTGACGGCGTAACAAACGAGTAAGTCACGGCTTGGCGCAGCTTCAGCAAAAGCTTTGTAATGGCGCTCTATGGTCGCACGGGAATAGACATAAGTAGGCGTGCCAAATTCTGCGGCAATATCGGCTAAAGCTACGCCTTCGGCAAATAAGTTCTGATTCTGATAATTAAAGTAATCCACTACTGTTCCTTTGAAACTACTGGCTGATCGGCTGGCGCTGGTTGTTCTGCCGGCGCTTTATTGGGTTGTGGGGGTTGAGGCAATGTCAAAGGACCTTTTTGGCCACAGGCCAGTAACCATTGGCTGAGCAACAGGATGCACACCAGTCTTTGTCGCTTTGTATTCATGGTTTTTATTTCATTAATTATTTTGCGCTCTATAATCGCATCCTTAACAGCAAAAGCAAACAGGTGAAACCGATGAATGACGTAGAATATGACGAACTGACCGATCAGGTGCTGCTTGCGGTGGAAGATGCGATAGAAGCATTGGACTTGGATCTGGATTATGAGTCGAACGGTGGCTTGTTAAGTATCAGTTTTCCGGATGGTAGTAAGGTGATTATTAATAAGCAACCGCCACTGCATCAGCTGTGGGTTGCCACTAAATTTAATGGCCACCATTTTGAATTAAAAGACGGTGTCTGGATTGATAACAGAACAGGTGCTGAGTTCTGGGCATTAATTTCCGATGCCTTTAGTAAGCAGTCAGGCCAAAACGTGGTGCTTAGCGCTCAGTCCTGAGTGGCAAGGCACGCAAATTAAAGAAACAGAGAAATACAATGGCTTTACTTCCTTTTGTTGATGTAAAACCTGCAGCTCAGGCCGATGCCGCAGTGGTCTGGTTACATGGTTTAGGTGATTCGGGTGATGGTTTTGCCCCTATTGTGCCGGAATTACGTTTACCAAAAAATTCTGGCATCCGGTTCTTATTCCCACATGCGCCTGTGCGTCCTATCACGATCAACGGTGGTATGCAGATGCGTGGCTGGTACGATATAAAGACCTGGGATTTAAACGACAGGGCCGATGAAACTGGTGTACGCGAATCGGCTGCAGCTGTTCAAGCTTTAATCGACAAACTAATTGAGCAGGGCATTCCGGCCAATCGTATTTTGTTGGCAGGTTTTAGTCAGGGTGGTGTTATTGCGCTACATTTATTACCCCGCCTTCCATACAAGCTAGCAGGCGTCATGGCTTTATCAACTTACATGGCGGTGCCAGGCAAGTTAAAAGAAGAAATGACAGGAGTGAACAAAAGCACAGCTGTGCTGGTGAATCATGGTACTCATGATGAAGTGGTGCCTTACAGCGCGGGTCAGGCTGCTTTTAACGCTTTGAAATTTGCAGGTTTTAATGTGAATTGGGTGGATTATCGTATGGGGCATAGTGTCTGCCCACAACAAATTGCCGATATCAGCCGTTTTATTCAGCAGCAATTACCCGCACTTTAACCATGGAACAGCACAAGTGACAACAGCGCAGGAAAAACTAGTAGTCCGGGTCAGTCTGGGACCTGCTGCAGTAGCCTCTGGCACCGACTTACCCGAGCCTGTTACTGAACAACAGTGGCATTGGCGACGCATCACTGGTGCTTTACTGACTCTCTGTGCTGCCGCTTTGTTGTTGTATGGCTGGTTAAACGTGGAGTCGCCTGATACCGCGGTAAATACTATCCCAGAGAATGCCCCTGTTGTGAGCACTGCAGAATCTATCGAAGCCGCAACACCAGAGTTGGTGTTGGCGGCCGTACAGCAAAATGCAGAACCTGTAGTTTCGGGCGACTTAAAGTTTGAGTCTGAAGTTGAAGGAGTCACTGAAACCGCGGTTTCAGAGCCAAGGGGGGAAGCACAACCTGCGGTAGAACAATCAGCCGAAGATGCGGATGCGCAGCAGGAAGATGGGGCGCCTTTGTTTCATGCCGATACAGGGGTTTTAAGGTTAGCCCTCTTAACCAATCAAAATCCATCGGCTAAGGCCTTTAGTTTTGGTGAGCAGATTGACGCTGCGACAGTGCCGCATTTGGCTTTATATTCTGAGGTTACAGGTTTGAATGGCCAGCACATTGAACATCGCTGGTATTACGAAGGTAAACTGATGACCAAGATCACACTTCCGGTTAAACTCGATTATTGGCGGACCTATAGCAGAAAAGAGTTTGATGCTAATCAAAAAGGCGAATGGCGGGTGGAGATTCTTGATCCACAACAGAATCTGCTATTTAGCCATCACTTTCATTATCAATAATATCCCCCTCGTACTTGAAGCTGCAGCTTTGTTGCCTGAGTGCTTTCGCCCCAGTCACAAATTTCGATGGATTAACTTTGCTCTCTGGCGAGCATCCACCTCAAGCCATAGACGCATAGGACAACTATGCTCCAGGGGGCTCAATCACCTGTCGTCGCGCTGCAACTCCAATTACTTTGGGCATATGCCCTGATTACTTGGTGCTGCTTCGTCTGCCACTTTGCTTACTTTGGGTATATACTAAGCGGCATTTTCAGGCAGATCAGCCTTTATCATCATTCTGTTGCTGCTGTTTCCCGCTGTTTAAAGGAGTACCAATGAACCTTGTTCGCATTGCCACCCGTAAAAGTGCGTTAGCTTTATGGCAAGCCAATTTTGTTAAAGCTGGGCTGGAGGCTGCTCATCCGGGGTTGCAGGTTGAGTTGGTGCCTATGTCTACTCAGGGCGATAAAATTCTGGATACTCCTTTAGCTAAAATTGGCGGCAAAGGGTTGTTTGTCAAAGAGCTGGAAACCGCTATGCTGGAAGGCCGTGCAGATATAGCAGTGCATAGTATGAAAGATGTACCAGTCGACTTTCCTGAAGGTTTGATGCTGCATACTATTTGTCGTCGTGAAGACCCACGTGATGCTTTTGTCTCCAACAACTATCAAAAGCTTGCTGATTTACCGCAAGGCGCTGTGGTGGGCACATCGAGTTTACGTCGTCAGTGCCAAATCAAAGCCATCAGACCTGACCTGCAGATCAAAGACTTACGTGGTAACGTCAATACGCGTCTGGCCAAGCTGGATGCGGGGGAGTTTGATGCCATTATTCTGGCGTCTGCTGGTTTAATTCGTTTAGGTTTTGAGGCCCGTATCGCCAGCTTTTTAGAAGTGGACACTAGTTTGCCGGCCAATGGTCAGGGCGCTGTAGGTATTGAATGCCGTAGTGATGATTTGGTTGTTCAACAGCTGTTAGCTCCGCTGGAACATCAGGAAACCCGTATTTGTGTGTTGGCTGAACGGGCGATGAACCGCAAGCTGCAGGGCGGTTGTCAGGTACCTATTGGTGCTTTTGCTGTACTTCAGCAGAATGAACTTTGGCTGCGTGGTTTGGTCGGACAGTTGGATGGTTCCGAAATTTTGCGCTCAGAAATCAAAGGGGATGCGGCGGCAGCTGAGCAATTAGGAACTCAACTGGCTGAACAGTTACTGGCGTTAGGCGCAGACCGCATTTTAGATGCGGTCTACCGTCAGGCCTGATTGGCGTGAAGACTCCACTGCTGGATCCATTGTGCCCAGTACTGATCACCAGACCAGCGGGCAAGGCGGATCAGCTGTTGGCCAGTTTAGATGAGCTGGCTATTCCTTACTTGTATCAGCCTTTGATCACCACCCAACTAGTGCCGTTAAAACCAAAAGCCGGCACTTTGCTGGAGCAGGCGGATCAGGTGATTTTTGTCAGTGTCAGCGCCGTCAGTTGTCTGCAACAACAATACGATTGCAAACAGATCACTGCGCCTTTAATAGCTGTTGGTACGACCACAGCCACAGTACTGGGAAAATGTAGTGGTCGTGAAGTGTTGGTGCCACAGGATCAGCGCAGTGAAGGCGTTTTGGCTTTGGCAGAATTACAGGATGTTGCTGATCAACATATAGTGATAGTGCGGGGCAATGCTGGACGCGAGCTGATTAAAAAAGGCTTACAACAGCGCGGGGCCCATATTCATTATGTGCAAAGTTATCGCCGAGTGCCTTTGCCCTTGGATGGACAGAGCTTGTCGGACCAGTGGCGTCAGCAACATATTCAATGTATTGTGGTCACCAGCAACGAAATTTTACAGCTTATTTTTGAATTATTGCCCAAAGAGCAACATAGCTGGTTACAGCAACAGTTATGGATTATGGTCAGCCCGCGGATGAAAGAAGCCGCTATAGAACTTGGGATAGAAGCGTCCCGTATTTATTTGTCAGCCAGTGCCAATGATCAGGCGTTACTGGAGGCTATTTGCCAGTTAAGAGGAACTTGTCATGACTGATACGCCGGTGGCTGTTACTGCCTCTGAATCTCCACTTTCCAAAGATCCGGTTGAAAAAGTGCCAGCAAAAAATACCCCGACACCCCCTGCTAAAACGGGCCGTGTGCTTGCCTGGTTTTCATTAGTGCTAAATCTGATTTTGGTCGCTGCTGTTGCTGCAGCGATTTGGTGGTTATGGCCACAATGGACTGCTGTGCTGCAACAACAGCAGGTATTACAGCAACAGCAACTACAACAAACTGAACAAGGTAAACAGCAGCATCAGCAACTGACTGAACAATTGCAACAGCAATTGGCCTTAGTGACCGATCAGCAGAAACAACAAGCCGCGGCATCCGTTCAGCACCAACAGGCTTTATTGCAGTTGCAACTGGAGAGTAAAAAACAGTTAAGCAACGGTCGTACCTGGCAACTTTGGCAACTTCAGCAGTTGTTGCAATTAGCTGGGCAAAAAATCTGGTTAGAGCAGGACATGCCTGCGGCTTTACGTTTATTGCAAGGCGCTGAACAGCAACTGGCGGTATTGCAGGACAGCAGCATGCAGCCATTACGCCAGGCTATTCAGACTGATTTAGCTGAACTGCAAAAAAATACCTTGCCTGATGTCGCCAAAATCCAACTGGGACTAACCAGTCTGCGCAAAGCGGTCAATGATTTGCCCTTGCGTCAAAGTGAGCGCGCACTGGATAACACTGCCCCAGTAGTAGCCAGCAGCTCTGACTGGCAAAGCACCTTACTTCAGCACTGGAATTCATTCTGGAGTTCGTTAGTGCATGTCCGTCCAACTCAACCTGAAGATTTATCTCTGTTATCTGTAGGGGAGCAACTGAGTTTGCGCAACACCTTGCAACAGCAACTGCTGTTGGCTGAACTTGCAGCGATGAAATATCAGAGCGAGCTGTATCAGGCAGCATTACAGCAGGCCATGGATACTTTACAACGCTATTTTGCGGCTGTGGATCCAAGGGTAAGTGCGGCATCTGAGCAATTAGTGCAACTGGCGGCTTTACCTGTGGCTTTCCCAGCGCCGGCCGCTTTACAATCCAGCGCTGTGCTTGATCAGGTGATGCGCCAAAGCATGGTGGAGACCAAGCCATGATCCGTTTGCTGAGCTTAGTTTTACTGCTGGCCGCAGCCATGTTGGTGGGTCCCTGGTTGACGCAGCATCCTGGTTATCTGATGCTGGTGCTGGGGCCTTGGACCATCGAAATGACGCTGGTGGGTTTTGTTATCCTGCTGGTACTTACTCTGGGTCTGTTGTGGCTGACGCTACGCATAGTGCGGCCTTTTTTGGGGTTTCGTAACTGGACCTTAAATCCGTTTCGTGGCCGTCAACAGCGCAAAGCGCGTTTGGCTTTTGAACAAGCAGCTTTGGCCTTAGCAGCAGGACGGTTTCAGGACGCCGAACAGTATTTTGACCGTTCTGACGCCATGCCAGAATTTACTATGCTACGTCAGAGTATGGCGTGTTATGCTGCATTACAGGCTGGGCACGCTGCTAAAGCTATGCAACTGGCCGAACAATTGGACGCAACCCAGGCTCAGAGCTGTTATGTCAAAGCCGATCTATTATTGCGCCAGAATCAGGCCAAAGCAGCGCTGGAGTTATTGCAGCCTCACATGCTGATACCAGCAGATGCGCCTTTGTTAGCTCCTCTGTATTTTCAGGCGCTTTTAGCAGCCGGTCATAATATTGAAGTTTTTCACACCGTACTGAAAGCCATAGAACAGAAGTGGTTTACTAAAGCGCAGTGGCAATTGCAACGTTATCAGATTTATCCGCAGGCTATCCGCAATCTGGCGGCTCAGGGCGTGTTTGACGAAAGCAGTGATTATTGGCTGGCTTTACCTTCGAAAGAACGCAAGTCGATGGCTGCCGTGGTGGGACGGGTGTGGGCTAAAGTCAAAGCAGGCCAGGCCGAACAAGCTGAAAAGCTGCTGGTGGATCACCTGGCTTACACTGACTTGCCTTTGGTCTGGCCTGTGCTGAAACAAATCCCGCTAAAACGCCATGTAGTGCTGCTGCGCAAACAACTGCAGCATTGGTTACGTGATCACAAAGAGGACGCTGTGTTGTATGCGACTCTTGCCTATTGTGCAGAGCAAGACGGCGAGCCTTTGCAGGCTGAAATGGCCTGGCAAAAAGCCCTGCAGTATCAACCCGGTTTAAAAATCTCCTGAGATGCAATCAGAGCTTTTAACAGGTCTGGCGCCAATTATTGGAGCCAGACCTCGTATTCTGTTACTTGGCAGTATGCCAGGTGCCGCCTCGTTGACTGAACAACGTTATTACGCTCATCCGCGCAATTTATTCTGGCCCTTTATGCAGCAGCTTTTTGCTATTCCGGTTGAGCTTGAATATCGGCAGCGTTGTCAGTTACTGACTGAACAAGGGATAGCGCTGTGGGATGTCATCGCTCACTGCGAAAGACCCGGCAGCCTGGATAGTGCCATTAAAAAAAGCAGCGTGATTTGTAATACGATTCCGCAATTGCTTGAAGCACAACCACAAATTCTAAAGATTTGTTTTAATGGCAGCAAAGCAGCAGAAGAGTTTAAACGTCATCTGCTGCCTCTGATTAAACATCGGACTGATATAGAATATTTCCAACTTCCATCCAGCAGCCCAGCTCATGCCAGCCAAAGCAAAGAAGCAAAGCTGGAATTGTGGGCAAGGGCTTTACTGGAATAACACTTCCAATTCAGCTGTAGCTTCAAAACCCAGAGTTTGAGCCTGTTGAAACATTGCTTTGGCTTCAGAGGTTTTTTGTTCTGTCAGTAACTCAATGGCGTGCCAGCCTAAAGCTACAGGATCATTTTTTTGCTGCAAATACTTAGCCCAGCCTTGATCAAACTGAGCCCGGGCGCGTTGGGCTTCGAGCAAGCCATTGCGGGCGGCTTGGTCCAGCCAGTAGTGATCCGTCCATTCTTTCGGCCTCTTAGGTATGGTCTTTACATACATCTTATCTTTGGCAAAAAACGGTGCCTTTCCTGTGTTGAAGTTTAGATCCCAAGGCGCAATTCTGTACTCTCCGGCCTTGTCTATAAACTCAAGCTTGTCGCCTTCTGTCAGTGGAACTTCGCCGTCAAGCACTCTGAGTTGTATCAATTTTTTCTGCTGGTCGACCTGCACTAGTGCTGTACCACTAAAGGCGGGCATAGGAACAGCCCGAGCTTTTTCCGGTCGGAAGTCAGCTTGTTGTGGGGGGAGCTTCTGTTGCAACAGGTTAAGATCTGCTGTGGTATCAGAGGCTGGGTCCAGATAATTCAATAAAATGGCATTCGTGTATTGGTGGCTCGCTATGCCAGCTAAAGCTCCAGGCCAGGTGTCTTGCTGCAGTGACATAAATAGTTTGTCGCGCCATTTGTCCTGTCCGGCCATATCCAGGCTAAAACTCAAGGTGACGGTATGAATAGACTTTTGTGGTGATGGTTGATATCGCCATTGTCTCAGTGCATGCTCGGCTGCATCATCAAATACGCCAGCAGGGAAACTGTGTTGAGTTTGCGCATAAATAACTTCGCCTTGCTCATCAATCAGTAACAGAACAGACGCGAAACCCTGAGTACCTCTGCGCGCTGCATTTATGGGATATCTGGGTTCCACCCGCTGAATAATTTCTCTGTTGTTGTCTTTTGCTGGTTGTGCAGTTTTTTGTTGTTGCATACTGGCGTAAGACGGCACAGCCTGACTGTGCCATAACTTAGCCTGCTCCTGAGCTTGTTGTTTTTGCTCATCACTCAATCGGGAGTCAAGAGTCTGTATACCTGTAAGGGCATTGGGGTGACCAAGCTCAGCGGCCAGACTGAAATAGCTGTAGGCAAGTGGCATATTCTGAGCCATCCCTTGGCCATTCATAGCCATCACTGCAAGATTAAACGCTGCAGTGGCATTGCCCAAAGGCAGTAACAGCTCAAACTCGGCTTTTGCTTGTTGGTAATGTTGTTGGTGATAGAGCTGGCTCGCCTGATAAGTATCGGCCAGAGCTACAGATGAAATCAGCAAAGCTGAGCTGAGTACCAGTAGTTTTAACATCCATTGTTCCTTTGAGTCCTTGAAAATCCACGCAAATAGTAGCTACAAAGGATCGTCTGGTAAATATTTTGTTAAGCCAATTTAGCTCCATTTGGAACGGTTTGGTCCGGCACCGCCAATACTACAGCGCCATCGGGTCGGTAAAATCCTGTGATCAGACATTCAGAGCGAAATGGTCCTATTTGTTTGATAGGAAAATTCACCACTGCAACCACCTGTTTACCCAGCAATTCCTCTTTAGTGTACAAAGCCGTGATCTGAGCACTGCTTTGTTTCACCCCTATTTCAATGCCAAAATCTACTTTGAGCTTATAGGCCGTTTTACGGGCTTCCGGAAAATCAGTGACTTCGATCACAGTACCAGTTCTGAGTTCTACTACAGCAAACTGATCCCAACTAATAGCCTCCATAACATCGCTCCTTTTTTTACAAAGACTTAGCTTTACATACTAACCTTCAAGTTGTCATGGTTTAATAGGAAATGCGTACAGGAGAAATCAATTTCACTATTTCGCCTTGACAGAAAATATAAAAGCATAAATATTGAATTACATCGCTTATTTAGTTTTGACTTTGTATGACTTCAATCCACGCTTGCTCAGAAAGATTTGCCCGGACAGCAGCTCCGGCGAATTTGCATGCGTGCTCCACTGATTACCACTTGTCTGAGTGGTTCGACGAATAAATATCCGCAATTGATCTGACCGAATTTTATATGCAGCTGTTCGGCTGCCTGTAAAACCATGGCCTTTGGCCGTTTTAACATCATAAAAAGAAGCAGGAAAATAAAAATGAAAGCACCTCTCTTAGGCGCGTTGGCGCTGCTATTCAGCAGTCACAGCTTTGCCTGTTTGCAACAAGAAAGTGAAAGCAACAATACCGAAAGCACCGCTGATGGCGCCTTGTGCAGTGGCACAGTAGTAGCGGCCAGCATAGGCAGCAGTTCAGATCAGGATTGGTATTATTTTGATACCACAGCAACAGGAGATATCAGTGTCAGTTTAAGTCATGGCTCAGGCAAAGACTTTGATTGGTACCTGTATCGCAGCTCTGGCAGTTATATTCTGTCCGGACAAAGCAGTGCCAACCCGGAAAGCGGCACTTATACCGCATCACCAGCAGGGCGCCACTATATCAAAGTCACACGCTACAGCGGCACAGGCACTTATCAGCTAAACGTTAATTTTGTCGGCAGTACGGGCGGTGGCGAAAATCCTCCTCCTACCGGAGGCTGTAATTACGGGGCAAGACCGTCCAAACCCAGTAATTTGACCAGCTACATCACAGGTTCAAGCTCTGATACTTGTGTCACCTTATCCAATCCTGCTTTATTGCTTATGGGTGGGGGTACTGATGTGGACAATGCCTTTAGTTTAAGGGTTGGGCCTCATATTCAAGGTGGCAATATTGTGGTGCTACGAACTGCAGGTACCAATGCGTACAATACTTACCTACAGGGCTTAACTAATGCCGCTTCGGTTGAAACCATTATTGTTGACACAGTGACTAAGGCCAACTCAGATTATGTTGACTGGGCCATTCGCTCGGCTGAGTTTGTCTGGTTAGCAGGTGGTGATCAGTCAGCTTACCTGAATGCGTGGAAAGGCACTAAAGTCCAGTCAGCTATCCAGCATGTATATGACAAAGGTGGTGTGGTTGGCGGTACTTCTGCTGGTGATCATGTGTTAAGTCAGTATGTTTATGACCCAGATGGAGTAGCAGGAGCCATCAGCGCTGAAGCTGTGACGGATTTTTGCCACCAAACTATCAATATCAGCTCAGGCTTTTTAAATTTCCCTGCGCTGCAAGGGGTGATCAACGATACCCACTTCCGGCAACGTGACCGGATGGGCCGTTCTATGGTATTTCAGGCTAAAGTTGGCGCTGCAAGTCGTGTTGTGGCAATTTCAGAGGCGACCTCTTTGTTTGTGAATAGCAGTGGTCAAGGCATAGTGGATGGCACTAATGAAGTTTATATCCTCAAATCTGACGCACAGACCCAATACGTTCAAACCAGTTGTGGTTTGCCAGTGAAAGTAAACAACCTGCTTAGGTATAAATTGGTTAGTGGCGATCAGTACAACTTAACTAATAACAGCACTTCTATAGTGCCAACCCGCATCAGTTTGGATGGTAGCAAAGCCAGTTTCTACACACCTACCAGTCCGTACTAATCCTGCCAGTTCGTACTAATTTAGTAATGTGAATAGTCAAAGCCAAAGGAATGGCTTTGACTTATGTCAGTTGTTGGTTTGGTTGCCCAGACGAGGTTCCAGACGATTTCTTAAATCCCCTTCAATCACCACGGCCCTGCCAGTTTTTTTATCCAGACAAACAAAAGTGATATTGGCGTCTGCCACCAGGGTGTCCGTACCTTCCAGCCAGATTTTCTGATGAATGACGGAGCTCTTGGTATTGATGGCGCTAAATTCAGTATCGATACGCAGTTGTTGACCCATAGTGGCCTGGGCTCTGTAATTGATGTTGATATTAACTATGACCCAGGCCAGTCCCAGCGTTTCAAAATGTTCGATATCGCCATGATGTTCCAGATACCCCCAGCGCGCTTCTTCCAAAAACTCTAAGTAGCGGGCGTTATTGACGTGTTGGTAGCCGTCCAGGTGATAACCCCGGACTTTGATAAAAGTGTGATGTAACATAAAGCACTCTGGTTGGACCTGTTTGGTCTTATAATGCCATAGTTTTTCCACCGGGTTAATGAAGTTTTTGGTGGCAGGGGCTGAGATTTTTTTGGCCTGCTGCGTCGGAACCAGTAGAATAAACGTACTTTGGTTATTTGGTGCTTTTATGCGTCTGTTACAGCAGCTCTCTGCTAAATCTTATTCCACTTTTGCCCTGGATACACAGCTTGCAGAATTAGTTGAGCTGGAATCTTTGGCCGAATTAAAAACTTACCAGCCAACGACCACTCCGTTATTGTTGGGCGAGGGCAGTAACAGTGTTTTTTTGACTGACCAAACTCAAACTATCTTGCGTTATTTAGCGAAAAGCCGGACTTTGTTGTCAGAAGATGATCAGCAGGTACAGCTACATATCGAAGCTGGGGATAACTGGCACCAGCTGGTGAGTTGGACTGTTACTCAGGGGTGGTGGGGACTGGAGAATTTATCTTTGATCCCTGGCTCTGTTGGTGCGGCGCCCGTACAAAACATTGGTGCTTATGGTGCCGAGTTGGCGGATTGTTGCGACTATGTCGATTTTTTCCACTGGCAAAGCCGCACAGTACAGCGTTTAAGTAAAAGCGACTGCGGTTTTGGCTACCGTGACAGTATTTTTAAAACGGCCCTGGCCGGCCGTGGCGTGATTGTGGCCATAGGACTGACGCTGAAAAAACAAGGTCAGCCAAAATTAGGTTACAAAGGCTTGGAACATTTAAATGAGCATAGCAGTGTTGCTGAAGTGGCACAGGCTGTAATAGCTGTACGTCAATCTAAATTACCTGATCCCGTCGTGTTACCAAACTGCGGTAGCTTTTTTAAAAACCCTGTGGTGCGTCATTCTGTTTTTGAGGCTATTCAGTCGCGTTATCCAGCTATGCCGTTCTATCCGCAAGCTGACGGCTTGGTTAAGTTAGCTGCAGGCTGGCTCATAGAGCAAGTGGGGTTAAAAGGCGAGCGTATGGGTGATGTGGGTTGTTATGAAAAGCAAGCGCTGGTGCTGGTGAATTTTGGTCAGGGGACGGCAGAGGATTTACTCAAGATGATCAGCTTAATACAGCTAAAAGTTGCGACACAATTTGCAGTTCAGCTTGAACCCGAGGTGCGCTTACTTGGCAATTGAACAACGTAAAACTTTACCTCATAGCCTGATTGTGCAGCGCCAGCTGGTACTTTATCTGGCTGATGGTGCTTTATGTTCAGGCCAATGGTTGGGAGAGCAATTAGGGATTAGCCGTACTGCGGTGGCCAAGCATTTAGAACAGTTGCAGCGCCATGGCCTGGATTTATACAAGATCAAAGGCAAGGGTTATCGTTTGGCGCAACCTGTGCATTTACTGGATGCAGCACAGATTAAAGCACAGCAACAACAGTCGGCACCTGTCTGGGTGCAATCTGTTACTGACTCTACCAATAGCCAATTAATGCAAAAGCTAAAAGAAGGTGTGGCACTGGAAAAGGGCACAGTGCTGGTGGCCGAGGCTCAGACAGCAGGCAGGGGCAGGCGCGGTAAACAGTGGTTTTCGCCTTTTGGCTGCAATTTATATTTTTCAATGTACTGGCAATTGGAGCAAGGAATACAAGCCGCTATGGGGCTAAGTTTAGTGGTAGGTCTGGCGGTTGCTAAAGTCTTGCAACAGCAGTGGCAGCTACCGGTACGCTTGAAGTGGCCAAATGATTTGTATATCGAGCATAAAAAACTTGGCGGCATTTTAGTTGAACTGGCAGGCCAAACTCATGCCCAGTGTGATGTCGTCATAGGTTTAGGCTTAAATATCCGGATGCCAGAGCAAACGGACCGAGAGGTAGACCAACCCTGGGCTGATTTAACTTCGGCTTTGGGAAAGCCGATAGATCGGAATTTATTAGTGGTTTTATTGCAGCATCAATTAGTGCAGGAATTGCGGCAATTTAGTCAACACGGCTTTTCGGGCTATGTGCAGGATTTTAATCAATTGGATCAATTTTCAGGTGAGCAGGTCACTTTATCCAGTGGTAATCAAAGCACTACTGGTTTTTGCGCTGGTGTTGACGCTCAGGGTGGGCTAGTGCTGGAGATTAATGGTCAGAAGCAAAGCTTTTATGGTGGCGAACTTAGTTTAAGAAAGGCGCTATGATGGAACTATTACTGGATATAGGTAACAGTCGAAGTAAAGCTCGTTTACATGATGCTGGTCAACTGACCGAAATACAGCTTGAACAGATCAGCTCTGAGCTGTGGGCTTCAATCAAAGCTGTGTATTGTGCCAGTGTGGCAGCCGAGAGCCGGGTGTTGGCGATACGCGAACATATCCCTTCTATTGTGCCTTTTATCCAAATCCGTAGTGAAGCACGGGCTTTTGGTGTATGTAACAGCTACAAGCAACCGCAGCTGTTAGGTGTCGACCGTTGGTTAGCTTTAGTTGCGGCCTCTGCTTTGTATCCTGAAAAAGACCTGCTAATAGCGGACGCTGGTACAGCATTAACTGTAGATTGGTTGAGTGCTGCAGGTGTGCACGGAGGGGGGTGGATTCTAGCCGGCCAAAGATTGCAGCAAGAAGCCGTATTAAGTAAAACAGCCAAAGTATTTTCTGCGCAATTGGAAACCGAACAACTATGCCCTGCGACTGATACTGCCACTGCTTTATATCAGGGCGCAATCGCAGCTTTAGTGGGTGCTATACGACAGGCTTTTGCAATTAAACCAACTGAATTAATTATTTTAACGGGCGGGGATGCAGGGCTGTTGCAAAAATACCTGACAGATCTACCTGTTCAGCTTGAATCTCAGTTGATCTTTCAGGGATTAGCCCGATATATCGAGCCGAATTGACCGTTTTGTGTACTTATTGAGCATTCAGGTTGGATTTTATAAGTTTTTTTTTATTTCCTGTTGCGTGGGGTGGGGCATTCCACTAGAATTCGCACCCACTGACGTAGCCGCTTTAGCTCAGTTGGTAGAGCAACTGACTTGTAATCAGTAGGTCATCCGTTCGACTC
>NZ_JAIWOI010000277.1 GCF_020217005.1 Rheinheimera sp.
GATTACGTTCAGGCAAGGTGATCCGCTGGACGAATTAAACCAATTATGCGACTGTGCTTTCTTCACCTTTAAGGCTGTATGTAACCGCCTCTATTAGGTTTACGGCAAAACCGGAAAAGCTGAGCCTGACTACCCATGCATTGCGCTATTTACCTGAAAAGTTCGGACGATAAAAAGCTGCTGATCCAGCAATTGCAAGAAGGCAGTGTCAGTGCTGCTTTGGGTTTGAAACTGACGGGCCGTGGCGCTTTGTATTCGGCTTTAACTCTGGAAAAGTTTCTGGCTGAAGAGTACCGCCATGGCCGGGATGATTTAACAGCTGGGCAGTCGCAATGTCTGGCGTCTTTGTCAGAAGGCGAACAAAAACGTCTTTTGCTGGACTATGTACTGGCATCTAAACCTGATTATCTGATCCTCGATAATCTGTTTGATAGCCTGGATTTGGCCGGGCAGCAGATGATAGAACAGCGCCTGCACCAGCTGCAGCATCAAATTCCTTTGGTTCAATTGCTGAGTCGCCGCCGGGACAAACTGGCTTTTATTCATTCTCAGTTCCGGTTGCAGAACAAGCAGCTTGTGCCGGATCAGGGCGTCAGTGCCGCAATACCAGAGCTAAAAGGCAATATTCCCCCAGCTGCGGATCAACCTGCATTGTTGGACCCTTTGTTGATCAGTATGCGGGATTTGCAGGTCCGTTATGGCGACAAGGCTGTATTAAACGGCATTAGCTGGGATATCCGCGCCGGTGAATTCTGGCAACTGCATGGCCCTAACGGTGCTGGTAAAAGTACCTTAGTGCAGTTGATTAACGGCGAAAGCACTAAGGGTTATGGCCAGCAGTTGTATTTATTCGGCCGGAAAAAAGGCAGTGGCGAAAGCGTCTGGGATATTAAAAAGCACATTGGTTGTTTTACCCGGGTGATGGTGCAGAATTTCAGCAGTCAGGATACTGTGGAAAATATGCTGATCTCTGGTTTTTTTGATTCTGTGGGTTTGTATCAGCGACCTTCTGCTATTCATCAACGTTTGGCGGCACAGTGGCTTGAGCTAGTCGGTATGACCTCTTATGCCAAGCAATCTTTTGCACATTTAGGCTCCGGGCAACAACGGTTAATTCTGGCGATGCGAGCCATGATGAAACACCCGCCTTTGTTATTGCTGGATGAACCCCTGGTCGGGCTGGATGACGAAGAGAGTGCGTTGCTGATGGCGCTTATCAATCGTATGGCTGCCGCCAAAACCTGCGCTATTGTTTATATCTCCCACCGGGCTGAGATTGGTTTAACAGCGGATGCTGTCTTTGAGCTTATTCCTCAGACTGCAGGTTCTGTTGGCCGGATTGTTGGCGCAGGTAAGTTGTAAAGTCCGCTGCCGACAAAGGCTTACTGAATAAATAGCCCTGGCCCATTTGACAGCCGAGCTGCAGTAGAGTCTCTTTTTGTGTTTCCGTTTCAATGCCTTCGGCTATTAGTTGCAAATTCATCGACTGAGCCAGGGATATCACAGCTTTGACTATTTCCATGTCGCCTCTGTCTGTCAGCATGTCCTGTACAAAAGATTTGTCTATTTTCAGTACGTCAACCTGGAATTTTTTTAGATAAGACAAGCTCGAGTAGCCTGTACCAAAGTCGTCTATCGAAATGCAGATACCAGTAGCTTTGAGCTGGCTCAAGATGTTTTGAGTTTTGCTGACATCCAGCATTAATGCACTTTCAGTCACTTCCAGCTCTAGTAAGCTGGCTGGCATTCGCAATGCCGTAATCAGGTCTGTGATTTGTTTTACCAGTAGTAGGTCGGCAAACTGAGCTGCAGCAATATTGACAGATATAGGGATCCGATAACCCAACTGTTGCCAGCTCAGGCACTGTTCGCAAGCCTGATACAAAACCTGTTGGCCCAGTTCAGCAATTAAACCTGTCTCTTCCGCCAGCGGAATAAACTCTATTGGCGAGATCCACTGGCCCAGATGATTTTGCATACGAGCCAAAGCTTCGGCACCTAATAACTTGCCCGTTGCTAAGCAGAGTTTGGGTTGGTAATACACCTGTAGTTGCTGATTAGCCAAAGTGTCTCGTAGCAGTAGTTCCAGTTGATGACGATGAATAATTTGTTGTTCCAGCTCATCAGAAAAAAAGCGGGTTCTGTTCCGGCCTTCAGACTTAGCTTTAAACATAGCCACATCCGCATGGCGCATAAACATTTCTATGGTTTGGGCGTCGTCCGGGTAAATACTGACGCCTATACTGACCGCCATCTGATATTTTTTATCTTCCAACACAAAAGCGTGCTGGAACTGGCTATGCACCTGGCCAGCAAACAAACTAACCTCTTCAACAGACCATAGTTCGGGCAGTACCAGCACAAACTCATCTCCCCCCAGCCGAGCCAATGTAGTGCCAGCTGAACAGATAGAGCCTAAACGCTCGGCGGCCTGTTTGATTAACAGATCACCAAAATTATGGCCAATGGAGTCGTTGACGTACTTAAAGTTATCCAGATCAATCAGAAGTAAGGCTAACTTGTGGTGTAATTGCTCTGCCTTCTTTATGGCCTGTTCTATCCGGTCGTATAGCAGAACCCGATTCGGCAGGTTGGTTAAAGGGTCGTGATTTGCCAGATGACTCATCTTCAAAGCCAGAGCCATGCTTTCACTAACATCATGGAATACCACTATGCTGCCCAGGCATCTGCCATTAGGGTCAATAATAGGGGCTGCGGAATCTTCGACCTGAAATAGTTGGCCTGTGCGGGACACCAACTGACAATTTAATGCCATGGCGACGACACGTTGCTCTTTGATCGCAAAATAAATCGGGTTCCAATGCGGCTCTAAGGTATGAGCATCCCGCAGCTGCATCACCTCTTCAATCGGACGTTTTAAAGCTTCCTTTGCCAGCCAACCTGTCATGCGCTCAGCTATAGGGTTCATAAAGCTGATTTTTCCGTCGAGATCCGTAGCTATTACCGCGTCACCTATCGAATCCAGTGTGACTTTTAACCATTCTTTTTCTGCGGCCACTTGCCGGCTATAACTGCTTAAATCGAGTAAATTTTTAATCCGGATCCGGCTGGATACCGCGTGCAACGGCTTGCGTAAGAAGTCTATTCCACCTTCAGTCAAGGAGGCTATTTCATGTTCTATATCAATATGGGAGGTCATAAAAACGATAGCTATGTCGCGAGTGGCGGGGTCTGCTTTTAACGATCTACATACCGCAAAACCGTCCATACCGGGCATTTCTATGTCCAGTACTATCAGCTCAGGATGGTGCTGACGTGCTAGTTCAAGGGCGTGAGCACCGTCTGTGGCAAAATATAAAGTTGCAAGGTCTTGCAGCAGATCTCGTAACACTAGCAAGGATGTCGGTTGATCATCGACTAATAAAATTTTTGCGGCCAGTCCGGCCTGCGAAGTTCTTTGCACCTGGCTCTTCCCTGTTTTTTATCCACTCTTTGGTTAGTGTAGACGAAAAATTAACCAGACAAAGCAGAGGATTTTTCAGTTAAAGCCAATTATGCTGTGAGAAATCATTAAGGTAGCTGCTATGTTGTTTAATTTTAAAGTGCTGGAGCAATTAATAGGCTTTTCCCGTGAAGCATTTTTGCAGTTGTCTCCAGCGATGGCTCAATTGATCGAGTCAACGCCGCATGAGGTTCAGCAGCTGACTCTATCCTATCAGCAACAAAATCATAAAAGCTTCGAGTACTCATTACACAAGTTGCGTGGTAGCTACGCGACTTTAGGGGCCACAGCTTTACCTGAAATGTCCCGCACTATTGAACAGGTTTTACAACAGCAGGGGCGGCTCCCCTCTGCCAATGATTTTCAGCTATATCTGGAATGCCTGGAGCAGACCGCTACGGCCTTAGAGTTGTGGGTGAGTCAATTTAAGTACAGTTCAGATCCAAGCCACCCTGATGTTTCGCTGTATATTCAGTACCTTGAAAATAATGATATGCAAGCCTATAGCTTATTTCAGGTACAAAGAGCTGGCTGGATTGCTTACCTTGGACCCGAAAATTTTGTACTGATGGAGCAGGACATGATGATGTTAAATTTTACGGCTGTTGCAGAACGTTTAAAGCAGAGCCTAAACAGACAAGTGAAGGGGTCAGACTGATGACATGGCTAAAGCGTAATCTGCAGGAGATCGCAGTGATAGCTGTCCCGGCGCTGGTATTCGCTGCCTTGGGCTTTTATTTATCTGTTCATCTAGAGCAAGGTCAGCTTTTGCAAAATCAACAGCGTATTCAACAAAGCCTGGATGATAAAGCGAATAGGCTCTCAGAGGCTATTTTTGAAAAAATGACTATTTATCAATATGGCTTGCGTGGTATGCGAGGTGCCGTGTTAAGTGCTGGTCCGCAAAACTTTAGTTATAACAATATGTTGTCTTACAGCCAAAGCCGCGATTTGAGCCTGGAGTTTCCGGGCGCTCGCGGCTTTGGTGTTATTCGTAAAGTCGCACCCGATCAGGTGCAGGGCTTTCTGCAACAGGCTGCAGCTGACAGAGGTCATGAGTTTAAACTCAATCAATACAGTCCACATAAGCATGACTTATTTATCATTCAGTACATTGAGCCTCTGACGGATAACGCGAGTGCTATAGGATTCGATATTGCTTCAGAAAAAATACGTTATGAGGCTGCAATGTCTGCCGCCGGCCAGAATAAAGCTGTGCTGACAGAACCAATAACGCTGGTACAGGCGGAAAATAAGAAGTCGCAGGGTTTTTTATTGCTGATGCCAATTTACCGTCAAATGCCGGTTCCCGAAGATGTCGGGCAGCGTTACAAGGCATTGTATGGTTTTGCCTATGCCCCTCTATTGATTGATGAGATTTTGTTTAGCATCCGCAGTGAAGATGAAGGTATCCAACTGGAGGTTGTTGATCTCGATGCTGCGCCACAGCAACCCTTTTTTGTCCGTTCCGTATCAGGTTCTGTGTTAACTGATTTGCACTCTGAAGCCGAATTCGCTCTCTTTAATCGTAACTGGCAGGTTAGATTGGTAGCCAGCCATGCTTTTATTGAGCAGTTGGGCCTGCAGGATCCGCAAGCTGTGTTTTACATCGCGTTGAGTATTAGTGCTTTGATTGTCTTGATCATTGCTTTTTTCCAGTTAGCACTGATCAGACGTTTGCAACTAGCCAGACACAGAGCTGTATTGGCCGCCATTGTCGAAAATGCCAATGAAGCAGTGATTGGGGCTGACCAAACAGGCCGTATCAGTAGTTGGAACCCTGCTGCAGAGCAAATGTTTGGTTATGCCGAAGATGAAGCATTGGGGCGCACTATAGTTGACCTGATAGTACCAGCAAGTTTAAAGCCCACGCAGTTACAACTGGAGCAAAGAGTACGTGGCGGACAGAAAATTCGATATGTTCAGACCGAGCTTCAGGATCAGTTTGGTGATCTGCACCCGGTATCGTTAAATCTGTCACCCATATTGGATGAAAAAGGTCTGTTTATAGGTTCAGCCCTTACGGTGAATGATATCAGCCATATCAAGCAGGCTGAGCAAAAGCTACAGCAAGCGAATGAAGAGCTGGAACACCAGGTTGAGTTGCGTACCGCAGAAATAGAGCGGGTTTCAGCGTTGCAGCGTAGTATTTTGAGTAATGCCAATTACGCCATTATTACCACAGATTTAAATGGTGTGATCACCTCTTTTAATCCGGCAGCTGAAACCATGCTGCAGTATCAGGCCCATGAAGTGGTGGGACGCCAAAGCCCTGCCATTTTTCATGATCAGGACGAAGTATTGGAGTATGCAGAGCAACTCACCCGCCAGCTGGGTTATCAGGTGGAGCCTGATTTTGCTGTATTTGTGGCTAAGCCGAAGCAAGGCAAAACGGATAACAGAGAATGGAGTTATATTCGCAAAGATGGTAGCCGTTGTCCTGTACAACTTGCAGTCACAGCTTTGTTGGATCAGCAAAAGCTGGTAGTAGGTTATTTAGGAATTGCCCGGGATTTAACCTTACAAAAAGAGTTGGAATTTGAGCTGGCGTTGGCAAAAGTGTCGACAGAGCAGAGCCCTGACCTTGTATTCTGGTTAACTGATAGCGCTGATGTAATTAAAGCCAATCCTGCCGCTTTGGCTTGTTGTGCTGGCAGCTTAAGTCTGGCCGAACTTGCGTTACAGCTGGTTGGCGACAGATTACCCCAGTTGATGCAAAACGCAGAAAAAAAACGTAGTGTGCAGTTTGAAAGTCAGTTTGAAGATTCAGAAGGCAGACAAATCCCTTTATCTGTGAATTTGTCATGGATCCGCTTTGAGCAACGCAGTTATTTTTATCTGGTGGCCAGAGACAGGTCGGAACAACACAGAAGGGAGCTGGAATTAGCGCAAGCACGGCAACTGGCGGATGCTGCTAATGATGCCAAATCCTCTTTTTTGGCCAACATGAGCCACGAAATCCGCACACCTATGAACGCCATACTAGGCATGCTACAACTGGTGCAGCAAACCAGTTTAACCAACAGACAAGAAGAGTATATCCGTCAGACCGAAATTGCAGCCAAGTCCTTATTGGCCATTCTGAACGATATTCTGGATTTCTCAAAAGTAGAAGCTGGCAAATTGGAGATGGATAGCCACAGCTTTGAATTGTCCTCTCTGATGGAAGAGTTGGGAACTATTTTGTCAGCGAATCTGGGCAGTAAAGATGTCGAAGTCTTGTACCAGTTTGACGATGACCTACCGCAACTTGTGGTGGGCGATAGTTTAAGACTGAAGCAAGTTCTGCTTAATCTCACGGGCAATGCCATCAAATTTACTGAAAAAGGTGAAGTAGTGGTCAGCCTGGAGGTAACAGAGCGTACTGATGACGCGGCCAAAATTAAGTTCAGAGTGAAAGATACTGGTATAGGAATGACGCAACAACAACTGGCGGTGATTTTTCAAAGCTTCAGTCAGGCGGAATCTTCTATTAGTCGTCGGTATGGAGGAACAGGTTTAGGCCTGGCGATCAGCAGAGGGCTGGTTGAATTAATGGGAGGGCAACTCTGTGTTGATAGTCAGTTTGGTATCGGTAGCAGTTTTGAGTTTGAGCTATGGTTTAATTGCCTGAGCCTGAGTGCAACTCAAGCTGACTTAAGTTTGTTACAGGATTTAAAAGTACTGGTAGTGGATGATAATCAGCAATCACGGCTGATTTTATCTGAAGTTATGCGTCATTATGGTTGTCAGGTTGATTTAGCCAGTAGCGGTGAACAAGCGCTGCAGCTATTGGAACAGCAGAATAGCTATAAACTGGTGTTACTTGACTGGCTAATGCCTGGCTTGGATGGTTGGCAGACTGCAGAGAAAATCCGCCAGCTGGTACAAGGACCTGATATGCCTTTGGTGATTATGGTCACAGCCCATGGTCGCGAATGTTTGGCTCAAAAACAACAGGAAGATCAACGTCAGCATTTACTAAACGGCTTTATTGTCAAACCAGTTACACCAAGCCGCCTATTAGATGCGGTATTAGATGTGCTGGCGGGCAAACAAATGTTTTCGACCAGTCAACACAATAGGGTATCAGGCCAAAGCCGGCTCTACGGTCTGCAATTACTATTAGTCGAGGATAATCCCACCAACCAGATAGTGGCTTCGGAGTTGTTGGGCAATGAAGGTGCATTAGTGGATATAGCGCCGGGAGGTACTTTTGCTCTGGCTATGCTGGAACAAAATCCTGACAAATATGATTTGGTGCTGATGGATATCCAGATGCCTGATTTGGATGGTTATGAAACCACCAGGCGCATTCGCAGCAAAGCCGCTATGTTGACTTTGCCCATAGTGGCTATGACAGCGAATGCAATGCAATCGGACAAACAGGCTTGCCTGGATGCAGGCATGAATGATCATGTTGCCAAGCCTTTTGCTATCGACACTTTGGTTCAAACCATACTAAAGTGGTCTAAAACTCCTGCGGATCCCAGCGTCTCTGTTGCGGCTATATCACAACCTTTGCTCAGTGCTGAGTTGTTGGCTAAGGCGTCAGAGCATGGCGTACAGCTGAATTCAGCTCTAAACCGTCTGGGCAATTCTGTGGCTGTGTACCATAAAACCCTGAAATCTTTTACCGCTGAACTTAACGTCGCGCTGATTAAGCTGAACGCAGGTCTTGCTGCCTTAACAGAAAAAGAACTGTACTTACTGGCTCATTCTTTAAAAGGCTCTGCCGCCTCTTTGGGCATTCTGTGTTTATCAGAGCCTGCAGCTGCGATTGAACAATCCATCAAACAAAAAACAGCGTTGGATTTACCTAAAACATTAGCGAAGTTTATTACGGAGGCGGAAGCTTTTGCTGCTTTTGCTCCTGAGTTAGTGGCTGCGACTGCACCTGTGGCTGAACAGGAGCCGGCAGTTATACCTGACAAGGCCGAGCTGACAGACTTGTTAGAGCAACTGGCGTCTTGTTTGCAGAATTTTAACATGAGTGCTTTAGATCACTTTAGCCGGATAAAAGGCGCGCTAGACCGTCTTAATCCACAATGGCTGGGTCCGTTGGAAAGTGCTTTGGATCAGTTGAATTTTGACCTGGCGCTGCAATATACAGAGCAGTATCAGGCATTACTAAAAAGGTAATTGGTGATGAGTATTGCCCAGTTGAGTGCAGAAAAAGCAAAAATTCTGGTGGTGGACGACCAGCCAGTCAATATCCAAATCATTCACCAGATGCTCAATGCTGACTATCAGATTTTTATGGCTACCTCTGGTGCTCAGGCGATCAGTTTGTGCCAGAGCAACCCGCCAGATTTGATCTTGCTGGACGTGTTAATGCCTGAACTCGATGGTCTGGAAACCTGCCGATTATTAAAGCAAAAAGCGGAACTGGCTGATATACCCGTGATTTTTGTTACTGGAATGCAAAACCCGGAAGAGGAGGCTTTATGCTGGGGTGCGGGCGGTGATGATTTTGTGCTCAAACCTGTGAATGCAGTAACGCTGAAACACAGGATTAAAACTCAACTGAAACTGGTGCACCAAGCACGTTTAGTGCAGCAGTTAGAAGCGAAAAAGACAGTTTAAGGGTACAAAGCTAAAATCGCCTGGCTTTGTTGGCAAAGCTCCCGTTTTAATGCATCAGGAGCCAGCACTTTCGCTGCTGTGCCCAGCGACAATAACCAGCAGGCTAAAGAGCACCAATCGCTGCAATGCACGGCCATCACTACACCTTCTGCGTTCTGTTGCTCGTCTGTGATACCTTGCCACCATTCCCTTCTGGCTCTGTCTGCCGCTGCATGCAGAAAGAGGATCTGCGCTGTCAGTTGAGCTGGCGGCGTACCTTGTTGTAAAAAGTCTTTGGCGTTGAAGTCGCCTCTGGCCTGAAACTCTTCGTTATGCAGTTGCAGGTTTTCAATGCGGTCGGTGCGAAAATCCCGATAATCCTGCCGCAGCCTGCACCAGGCAATCAAATGCCAGCGCCCCAGATAAAACACTAAGCCAGCGGCTTCGACTGTTCTGCTGCTCTGCGTCTGACTAGCGCTGAGATACTCAAAAGTCAGCAGTTGTTGCCGGGCTATGGCTTGTTGTAATACAGATAAATCGGCTTGCTGTGGGTGGTTAGCTTGTGGTGTAGCCATGCCATTGGCTAAAAGCTCCAGTCGGTGTTTGGCTTCATTGGGCAACACAGCTTTGATTTTATCCAAAGCCGACTGCATTTTTTCGTTATAGCTATGAGTGGTCATTCGTTGAGCCAGCATCACCCCGGTCGACAGTGCATAAGCTTCCTGCTCGGAGAAATTCACCGGAGGCAATAAATAACCTTTCATCAGGCTGTAGCCAACGCCAGTCTCTGCCAGAATAGGTACTCCAGCCTCACCTAAAGCCGCAATATCGCGATAAATAGTACGGACACTTAAACCAAAGTGTTCCGCCATGTCTTCGGCTGTGCAGGTGCGGCGACTTTGCAAATACAAAATCAGCGCCAGCAAGCGATCTATACGATTCATCAGTTTCCCTTAGTCCGGTCTGTTTAACGGATCATCAGTCGGCTGATTT
>NZ_JAIWOI010000278.1 GCF_020217005.1 Rheinheimera sp.
TGCCATCCTGCAAGGCAAATACATAGTTCAGCTGCACAGGGCTGCCCTGAAAGCGACCTGATACATTGGCTTTTACCCAGACTTCGCCATAGCTGCGCGCTGCAGCTAGTATCTGAACTTTGGGCTGATACTTTTGTTGGTTATGCTGCAACCAGCTGCGGATGGATTCCAGACCCGTCAGTTGTTGGCCTTCGTCAAAGACGGATGCGTCCGGGTCAAAACACTCGGCGGCCAGTTGGTTATTTCGTGCATTAGTTGCTGAAAAATAACAATCAATAGCTGTATCTAACTCAGTCATGATGCGCTCCTTTTACTTAACCCTGTCAGATTAGCAAGCCAAACTGACAACCTTATGTCAGTAGCTTTTGTCATGATGAAACAAAAAACTGTTAGCTGAGACCGAGTTAGCCGCTCAGTTGCAGAGCTGAGATGTCAGTAGGCCAGAAGCTGAAGCTATTGCCATTTTTCGCTGATCCTTTTGTCCTTTTTCGCTGTATTTGATTTGCCACTTCGGTTTTTATCGCTGTAAAAAGACGTCTGACCGAAAGTCAGCTCATCTTTACTCAATCTTGACACTCGCTTCATTGCAGGGTTCTACCGCCTGAATTAGAGTAAGGCCGTTTTACTCAGTTGCACTTCTGTTATAGGGATTTATGTTATGTCTTTGCTGAAAAAGCCTGTTGTGTTCGCCGTTGGTTTGGCCCTTGCTGCTGCCGCTTCGTATTGGTTCTGGCCTGCTGCTGAGCCTGCAGCCGGCGCTGGACAAGGCAGTGCTGCACCACAAGGCCCCGGAAAGCGGCCTGGTGGGCAAAGACCTGGTGGCCCTCGTCCGGCGGGTGGAATGGCGAATAACCCATGGGCCATGCCTGTACCAGTGCGGGTGATTGAAGCCAGTTCTACCGACTTAAAAGTGCAGATTAAAGCCATAGGTACTGTGACACCTTTAAATACTGTGCTGGTGCAAAGCCGGGTCTCTGGTCCTTTACAGCAAGTGTTCTTTCAGGAAGGTCAGAAAGTTGAAGCGGGTCAGTTGCTCGCTCAGATTGATCCAGCGGATTACAAAGTGCAGCTGGCGCAGGCTCAGGGCCAAAAAGATCAAAATCTGGCCCAGCTAAAAAGCGCTGAACAGGATTTAGATCGTTACGCCAAACTGAAAGAACAAAACACCATAGCGGCCCAGCAAATGAATACGCAGCAGGCTTTAGTGAATCAGCTCAAAGGTGCTATCAAGTCGAATCAGGCTGCTATTGATGCCGCTGCATTGCAGTTGTCTTATACCCAAATTAAGGCCCCTATCAGTGGCCGTCTTGGTTTACGGGCTGTTGACCCTGGTAACTTAATTCAGGCTAACAGCGCCGAAGGTTTAGTCACTATTACTCAAAGCTCGCCAATAGCTGTGGTTTTTACTATTCCTGAAACTCAGTTGCAGCAAGTTCGCACTGCCTTTCGTGCCGGAGCTGCGTTGACTGTTGAAGCCTGGGACAGAGCAGAACAAATGCAGCTCAGTAGCGGCACTTTAACCACCCTGGATAACCAGATTGATATAGCCACAGGCACGTTGAAGCTTAAGGCTGAATTCGCCAATCAGCACGAAGAATTATTCCCGAACCAGTTTGTGAATGTGCGTCTCAATGTGGCGGTGCAAAGTGGCGCTGTCACTATTCCGCAGGACGCTGTGCAATACGGTGCTCAGGGCACTTATGTCTATATGGTGGACCAGAATAACAAAGCGCAGATCCGGGTGTTGAAGTTAGGTGCTGTCGACAATGGTTTAGTGGCTGTAGAAGAAGGTTTAAAAGCGGGTGACAAAGTGGTGCTGGAAGGATTGGACCGTCTGCGACCAGACCGTGAAGTTGAGGTGATCCAGGACGCGCCTAAGGGGTAAATGATGAACCTGTCCAAGCCTTTTATTTTACGCCCTGTCGCTACCTCCTTATTGATGCTGGCGATCTTAATTGCCGGTCTTTTAAGTTGGCGGTTATTGCCTGTGGCTGCGTTGCCCCAGGTCGATTATCCCATTATTCAGGTCTTTAGCTTTAACCCCGGTGCCAGCCCTGACATTATGGCTCGTACAGTCACTGCGCCTTTGGAGCGACGTTTAGGTCAGATCCCAGGCCTGAAACAAATGTCGTCCAATAGCTCAGCCGGTGCTTCGGTTATTACGTTGCAATTTGCCTTAGTGGTGGATATGGGCGTGGCCGAACAGGAAGTGCAAGCCGCTATTAATACGGCTTCTTCCTTGTTACCTAACGACTTACCTACACCTCCTGTCTACCGCAAAGTAAACCCGGCTGATGCGCCTATTCTGACCCTAGCCGTCAGCTCTGATACCTTGCCTTTACCTGCTGTCTACGATTTAGTCGATACCCGTATGGCACAAAAGCTCGCTCAGCTGACGGGGGTGGGTATGGTCAGTCTGGCGGGTGGGCAGCGCCCCGCTATTCGTGTCAAAGCCAACCCAGCGGCGTTAGCCAGCCTGAACTTAAGTGTCGAAAGTTTGCGTAGCGCTATAGCTGCAGCCAATACCAATCAGCCAAAAGGCAGTTTTGATGGTGCTTTTCGTTCCACTATGCTGGAGGCTAATGATCAAATTCGCAGTACGGATGAGTACAAAGAACTGATTATTGCCTACCGTGAGGGCGCACCTGTGCGCTTAAAAGACGTGGCAAAGATTGAAAATGGCGCTGAAGACCGTTTTCTCGCCGCCTGGGCTAATCAAAAGGCTGCTGTGCTGGTGAATATCCAGCGCCAGCCTGGTGCCAATGTGATTGATGTCGCTGACAGAGTGCAGGAGCTGCTGCCGCAGCTGACAGCCACTATGCCTGCCGCTGTCAAAGTAGAAGTCTTAACAGACCGGACTCACAGTATTAGGGCTTCGGTACGTGATGTGCAAAAAGAGCTGATCTTCGCCATAGTGCTGGTGGTCTTGGTGACCTTCGCCTTTTTACGCAGTATTCCGGCCACTATTATTCCCAGCCTGGCCGTGCCTTTGTCTTTGATTGGTACTTTTGCCGTCATGGTGTTGCTGGAGTTTTCCGTCAATAACCTGACCTTAATGGCCTTGACCATAGCCACAGGTTTTGTGGTGGATGACGCCATAGTGATGCTGGAAAACGTAGCGCGGCACCGGGAACAAGGGGCTTCTCCTATGGAAGCTGCACTCAGAGGTGCGAAAGAAATTGGTTTTACCCTGATCTCCCTGACCTTTTCGCTGATAGCCGTGCTGATCCCTCTGCTCTTTATGGCGGATGTGGTCGGCCGGCTGTTTTTTGAATTTGCTGTCACTTTGGCTGTGGCTATTCTGATTTCTCTAGTGGTGTCTTTAACACTGACCCCTATGTTGTGCGCACGTTTACTAAAAACCCTGCCGGAGCATCATGATCAAAATGGCCTGATGGACCGCATTATTGCCTCTTATGGCCGGGGTTTGCAGTGGGTGTTGCGGCATCAGACCTCAGCCATGTGCAGTATGCTGGCGACTGTGGCTTTAACGGCTCTGTTGTATCTGGCTGTGCCCAAGGGCTTTTTCCCTGTGCAGGACAGTGGTGTGATTCAGGTGGTGACCGAAGCGCCGCAGGATATTTCTTTCCAGGCGATGGCGGCCCGGCAGCAGGAACTGGCGGAAAATATTCTGCAGCATCCATCCGTCAGCAGTTTGTCGTCTTTTATTGGTGTGGATGGCAGCAATACCAGCATTAACAGTGGCCGTATTCAAATCAACCTGAAACCACATGGCGAACGCGACTTGTCTGCAGTGGAAGTGATCCGCGAGCTGGAGCAGCAAGTGCAGGCCGTGCCTGGTATCAAAGGCTGGTTCCAGCCAGTGCAGGAATTGAGTATTGAAGACCGCGTCAGCCGCACTCAATACCAGTTCAGTTTAACCACACCGGATCAGCAGGTGCTGAATCAGTGGTTACCGGATTTAGTAGACGCCTTGCAACAGCGCCCTGAATTGTCCGAAGTGGCCCATGATTTACAGCAACAGGGGTTGCAGGCTTATATCGATATAGACCGCACCGCAGCTGCGCGTTTAGGCATTAATGTGTCGCAAATCAGCACTGTGCTGCAAAGTGCCTACAGTCAGCGCCAAATCACCACCTTATTTACGCAGGCCAATCAGTATCGGGTGATTTTAGAGGTCGACCCGGACCAGATTAACGGCGTTGATGCGCTGAACAAGCTCTATATCAGCACCAGCTCTGGTACTCCAGTGCCGCTGTCCGCTGTGGCCAAAGTGACACAACGGCCTGCTAAGTTATTGATTAACCATCAGGGCCAGTTCCCTTCAGTCACCTTGTCTTTTAACCTGGCTGAAGGCTATTCCTTGGGTGAAGCTGTAGCTGCTATTGAAGAAGTGCAGCAGCAATTGCAATTACCGGCTGAAATGGAGCTGACCTTTCAGGGCGCAGCTGAAGCCTTCCGCGCCTCTTTGAGCAATACACTCTGGCTGGTGCTGGCTGCAGTGATCACCATGTATATAGTGCTGGGTATTTTGTATGAAAGCTTAATTCACCCTGTCACCATATTGTCGACTTTACCTTCAGCCACAGTAGGGGCTTTATTGGCGCTGCTGATCGCAGGCCAGCCGCTGGATTTGATTGCGGTCATCGGCATAGTGTTGCTGATAGGTTTAGTGAAGAAAAACGGCATTATGATGGTCGACTTTGCGCTGGAAGCGCAGCGCCATCAGGGTTTGTCGCCAACCGAAGCTATTTATCAGGCGGCGTTAATGCGTTTCCGTCCTATTTTAATGACTACGCTGGCGGCCTTATTTGGCGCTATTCCATTGTTATTGGCCAGTGGTTCAGGGGCTGAATTGCGTCAGCCTTTGGGACTGGTGATGGTGGGTGGTTTATTAGTTAGTCAGGTGCTGACACTCTTTACTACCCCTGTGGTGTATTTGTGGTTTGACCGCCATTTTAGTAGTAAAGAAGGTCAACAGGAAAACCTGAACGAAGCCGAGGCCAAAGCGTTATGAACTTAGCTTTGCCTTTTATTCAACGCCCTGTCGCCAGTGGTTTAATTGCCACCGCTATATTGTTACTGGGTATGTTGTGTTGGCGTTTATTGCCGGTCTCTCCTCTACCCGCTGTCGATTTCCCTATGATAGTAGTTTCCGCCAGTTTGCCCGGTGCCAGTCCTGAAAGTATGGCCGCTACTGTGGCCACGCCATTGGAACGGGCTTTGGGCAGTATTGCTGGTATCAACCGTATCAGTTCCAGCAGCAATCAGGGCTCAGCACAAATTCGGCTGGAGTTTGACTTGGACCGTAATGTCGATGAAGCGGCCCGTGAAGTGCAGGCTGCTATTAACGCTGCCCGCAGTCAGTTGCCGTCCGGTATGCCGGGTAATCCAAGTTACCGTAAATTTAATCCGTCCCAGGCGCCTGTGATGGCGCTGGCCTTAAGCTCAGAGCACTTGGCCTCCAGTGCATTGTATGACGCAGCCTCCACTGTACTGGCGCAAAAGCTTGCAGCTATTACGGGTGTAGGGCAAGTTGAAGTGACAGGGGCTTCTTTGCCTGCAGTGCGGGTGCAATTAAACCCCGGCATGCTGACTCAATATGGCGTGGCTTTGGATGAAGTCCGCAGCGCTATCAGTGGGGCTAATGCCTCTGTGCCTTTGGGCGTATTGGAGAGCAGCGATCAACGCTGGCAACTGGCGACCAGCCAGACTTTACGTCAGGCCTCGGATTATCAGAATTTAGTGGTAAAATACGTCAACGGCGCCCCTATCCGTTTATCGGATGTGGCATTAGTGACAGACTCCACAGAGAACCGCTACAGCGCTGGTTTTCATAACGATAAAAATGCGGTGATTTTGCTGATCAGCCGCCGCACAGGCGCCAATATTGTCGAAACCATAGATGCGATTTACCAGCAAATGCCGCTGCTGCAAGCCCTGATCCCAGCAGATGCTGATTTAGCTGTAGTGATGGATCGCAGCCCGGTGATCCGCGCCACTTTAACTGAAGCCCAAATCAGTTTATTGATTGCTGTGGCTTTGGTGGTACTGGTGGTCTGGGCCTTTTTAGGTAGTTTGCGCAGTGCCCTAATCCCAAGCCTGGCTATTCCGGTGTCGTTAGTTGGCTCCTTTACCGTGATGTATCTCTGTGATTTTTCGCTAAATAACTTATCGGTCATGGCACTGATTGTCGCCACGGGTTTAGTGGTAGACGACGCCATAGTGGTGGTGGAAAACATTAAACGCCATATAGAACGCGGCTTAACGCCTTTACAGGCCGCACGGCAAGGCGCATCTGAAGTCGGTTTTACCTTATTGGCAATGAATCTGGCTTTAGTGGTGATTTTCCTGTCGATTTTATTTATGGGTGGCTTGGTCGAACGTTTATTCCGCGAGTTTTCTATTACCTTGGCCGCAGCCATGACCATTAGTCTGGTGATTTCGCTGACCCTGACACCAAGCCTGTCGGCCCTGCTGCTGAAGGCCAAACAGCCGGGTGACAGTCAAACCGGTGCTTTTCAAAGATTTCAGCACAAGTATCACCAGAGCGTCAGCTGGAGCTTAAGTCATTATCGTTGGTTACTGGCGGCTTTGGTGTTGCTCTTTGCGGCCAATGCCTGGTTGTATACCAAGGTTCCGACAGGTTTACTGCCAGATCAGGACACAGGCCAGCTGAATGGTTTTGTCCGTGGTGACGATGGCTTTTCCTTTCAGATCATGCAGCCCAAAATTGAAGCCTTTCGTCAGCACTTATTAAAAGATCCGGCTATAGCCGATGTGACAGGCTCCAGCGGTGGGGATATGGGCATCAGCAACAGTTGGATGAGGGTCAGGTTAAAACCTCTGTCAGAACGGAAGATTTCTGCCCAGCAAGTGGTGGACCGTATTCGTGCTACAGCACCTAAAGTGCCGGGTGGCATGTTGTTTTTAAATGTTGATCAGGACATTCGTTTAACTTCCCCTTTTGGGCGCAGTGATTACGAGCTGTTGATGTTGTCCGGTGATTTGCAGCTGCTACGCAAATGGAGCAAACAGGTGGCGGAAAAAATGCAGGAGCTGCCGGAGCTTGTCGATGTCGACACGCCCAGTGGCGAAGACGCACAACAAATTTCATTGACCATAGACCGCGAAGCGGCACAGCGCCTGGGTGTGGATATGCGTACTGTGGCGACCTTGCTGAACAACTCTTTTTCACAGCGCCAGGTGGCGACTTTATACGATGAGATGAACCAATACCGTGTGGTGATGGAACTGACGCCTGGTTATACAGCTCAGCCTGAAGTGTTAAAACAACTGCAACTGGTAACGGCAGATGGCAACCGCGTACCTTTATCCAGTATCGCCAGTTATCAGTACAGTCTGGCCAATGACCGTATCCGCCGTGATGGTCAGTTTGCCTCTGTAGGTATAGGTTATGGTTTAGCGCCCGGTGTGACTTTACAGCAAGCCTCAGCTGCCATTGACAGGGTATTGGCTCTGGCTATGGTGCCCAGTGGCATTCATACCATTAATGGTGAAGATCAGCGTAACGCCATGTTTAAAAGTGGTGACCAACTTTGGCTGATTATTGGTGTGATTTTCACTGTCTACCTGCTTCTGGGTGTGTTGTATGAAAGCACAATTCAACCTATCACTATTTTATCGACTTTACCTTGTGCCGGGTTGGGGGCTTTGCTGGCGCTTTATGTCAGCAATACCGACTTTAACCTGATCGCTTTGCTGGGGCTGTTTTTGCTGATCGGCATAGTGATGAAAAACGCCATTTTGCTGGTCGACTTTGCTTTGCATGCAGAGCGGGATCTTGGCTTATCACCCAAAGATGCAGTCGCTTTGGCGGCGGCGCAGCGTTTGCGGCCAATACTTATGACTAACTTTGCGGCTTTATTAGGTGCAGTGCCATTGCTGTTTGGTATGGGTGAAGGTTCAGAGCTGCGCCAGCCTTTGGGCATTACCATAGTAGGTGGATTGCTGGTCAGTCAGTTACTGACCCTCTACAGCACGCCAGCAGTCTATTTGGCGTTAAGCAAATTCCGCCGCACCAGCTCAGTAGATCAACAGGTAGCTCACACGGCAGTTGAAAAAAAGGCTGAGGTTTAACTCAGCCTTAAGGGATGAAGACTCATCCGGCACCAGGAATATGTTTAATCAGCTTCAGCTGGCCCATTGGGCGAAGCCGGAAAAAGCATTGCCAACAGTTTGGCAATGTCCGGCTGAGCGCCAGTGGCTCTGTCCACTGGCCGGTCAAGCGCCACGGATGGCGCGAATACAAAAACATCGGGAGTGTTTTTGAACAGCTTCAGCTGGCCCATTGGGTGAGCGCCACGGATGGCGCGAATAAAATAGGCAAGGTCAACCGGGAATACGCACCTTGCCCCGGCTTGCGCCTTAACCTGTGACTTTGCGACTGCGTAAACCAAAGTAGCAAATGTAGAGATAACAAAAAATCGGCAATATAAAGGACAAAGTCAGGCCGAAATTATCTGCCAGCATACCCTGTGCAACGGGCAACAAAGCGCCGCCCACGATAGCCAGACACAATAAACCAGCGCCCTGACCTGTGTATTTGCCTAAGCCATGCAGCGCCAGGCTGAAGATGGTCGGGAACATAATAGAGTTGGCGATACCTACAGCCAGCAAAGCCAGCAGCGCCAGAGTGCCCTGTCCTGTGATCACCAGAGCCAGCAACAAAATAGCAGCGGCAGCGTGCATGGCCAGCAGCAAACCGGCATTCATTTTTTGCATCAGCGCTGCGCCAACAAAACGTCCCAACATAGCGCCGCCCCAGTACCAGGCCACATAATGAGCTGCGTCCGCTTCCGGCAGCCCGGTAATTTCTGGCAGGGCAATAAAATTGACCATCACAGAACCTATGGCGACTTCAGCGCCAACGTACATAAAAATACCTAAAGCACCCAGCCACAAATGGCTGTATGGCAGCAGGGTTTTAAGTGAGATTTTCTCAGCGGCTGTGGTGTTTTCTACTACAGGCAACTTCAGGCGTGAAAAAACAAAAGCAACAGCAAACAAGGCCACAGTCAGCACCAGATAGGGTAGTTGTACAGCGTCTGCGCCTTCAGTGCTGTCGAGTTGACTCAAAATTAAGGCTGCACCAATCAGCGGAGCTACTGTGGTACCTAGAGAGTTAAAGGCCTGAGTCATTGTCAGGCGGCTTGCCGCTGTTTTTGGGTTGCCCAGGATGGTGACATAAGGGTTAGCAGCCACCTGCAAAATAGTAATGCCGGATGCCAATACAAAAAGGGCAGCTAAAAACCAGGGATAACTGTGAAAACTGGCCGCTGGAATAAAGTTAAAAGTACCAACACCAGCAATAGCTAAACCTATCACTATGCCTTTTTGATAACCCAGTTTATTGATCAGCGCGCCAGCCGGCAAAGACACCACAAAATAAGCGCCGAAAAAGCAAAACTGGATCAACATAGCCTGAGTGTAATTCAGGTCAAACACGGCTTTTAAGTGCGGTATTAAAATGTCATTCAGACAAGTAATAAAACCCCAGATAAAAAACAAAAAAGTCAGAGCTGGCAAAGCCCAGCTGCTGATTGGAGTATGGGTGCTTTGCACCTCTGTTGTTTGAGCACTTTGCATTCTGTTCCCCGTCAGGCTGCCTTGTGGCAGCCGGTATTGTTATGGATGATATTTAATTTGCCGCACAACTCAGATCGGCTGTTGCAGTGGCTGGTGTCAATCTGATATTTGAAATTGTCAGCTGATAAGCGCCCTGGCTGTGTAAGACAAAAGGTTGCTGCAAATGATTCAATGCTGCCCCCTTTTCTGCAAAACAGTTCAGGTCTATCACCACTTTATGCCATTGATTGACGGCTTTGCTGCTGAGTAACTGTGCCAAATCTAAAGTGCCACCACAACCTGAGCCACAGGACTGGCTCAAAGTTACAGCTGCAGCAGGTGCTACCGCCCATTTCATATCGACCACCAGCTGGCCATAACCACTGGCGTCTAAAGGCACTGCAGCTTGTAGTACTAATTTAGCGTTAGAATTTGCGGTCCAGTCCAGTAG